>DUSJ01000114.1 GCA_012842645.1 Clostridiaceae bacterium
CAGCCATATGCTACCTGACCGACAAGGAGGAAATCGGCAGCGTTGGCAATACCGGCGCAGAATCAAGGGCTCTGGAGAACTTTATCGCAGAACTTTGCTTACGTACTACCGAAAAGCAGTATTCAGACCTTCTTGTCCGTATGGCACTTGACAGGTCCAAGATGCTCTCGGCGGATGTCAACGCCGCCCTGGATCCCAATTACGAAGGGACCCACGACAAGATGAACGCCGGCTATTTAGGAAAAGGAATCGCTATCCTGAAATACAGCGGTTCGAGAGGCAAAGCCGGAGCCAGTGACGCGAGCGCAGAGTATCTTGGCGAGATCAGGAGACTGTTCAACGAACATAATATCCCGTGGCATATAACCGAACTGGGCGCTGTTGACAAAGGCGGCGGAGGAACCATAGCTATGATGATAGCCAACCTTGGGGTTGACGTAATCGATGTAGGCGTTCCGGTGCTGTCGATGCATGCGCCGTTCGAAATAATAAGCAAAATCGACCTTTATGCCGTATACCGCGGATACCGCGTCTTTTTCGAATAAATAAATCAATATGCCATATGCCCGCTTGATTATAACAGGCGGGCTTTTTATTTATTTTCCTGGTGTCCTGTTAATTTTTTATGCACATCTATAAAAAATAAATCAAATCTGTCAATATTCTTTTATGCATATTGATAAAAATTTATCAATGTGTTACACTTCAATTATAATCATGTTCTTTTTTGTCCTTTCTCAACCTGTGATTTCTCAAAAAATGTCGAAGGGGGATGTCGGAATAATGAAAACTGACGCTAAAATTCAGGAACTGGTAAACAGCTACGGTAACTGGTTTACAAACCCTGATCATGAGAACAGCGCCGGTGGCGCCGGAAGAATGACAAAAGATTTATATCCTTACACGGCCATGTTTTCACCAATTCAAATCAATCGCACAAAAATCAAAAACAGACTGGTCATGGCGCCCATGGGCAACATAGACATGTGTGAGGAAACTGGACGCCCTAATGATAAAATGCTTCAGTATTTCTTTGCAAGAGCAAAGGGCGGTGTGGGGCTCATAACCACAGGCCTTGTACCTATAAGTTTTGGAATTGACAATTCAGTTATTGAACCAGGCAAGCTTTCTTATTTCCCTCGTATTGACCGAAGCAGAACCGTTTTTGCCGGATGGCGCGATTTGGCCCAGGGGGTACATAATTTTGGCGCAAAAATATTTATTCAGCTTACTCCCGGCCTGGGGCGCGTCGGTAATCCCCAATGTCTTGTAAATCAATATAAATTCCCCGTATCCGCTTCATTCAATCCTAACTTCTATATGCCCCAGATTCCCTGCATGAGACTTTCAGACCGCAAACTTAACAGAATCATTCGCAACGCAGGACAGGCTGCTGCAGACGCAATGGCAGCCGGCATAGACGGCGTTTACCTCCATGGTCATGAAGGCTACCTTCTCGAGCAGATGACCAATCCTGCCTTCAACAGGCGTAAACTGGGACGCTTCGCAGACTGGCAGAGATTCGGAATTGATATGGTTAAGGAAATGCGCCGTCGCGTAGGTCCTCATTATCCAATCATGTACAGGATTGACCTATCTCTTGCCCTGAATGAAACATATGGCGAAGAAGGAATGAGTAAGCCGCCGCTGAAAAAATTCAGGAATGGCAGGACTATTGATGAAACCCTTGAGTATATGGAAAACCTGGTCAAAGCAGGCGTTGACATCTTTGACGTGGATCTCGGCTGCTATGACAACTGGTGGCTGCCGCATCCGCCTTCAGGCATGCCGGCAGGATGTTTCCTGGAAGTATCACGTATTGTAAAGGAAAGGTTCAGGGAACGCGGCGTTAAGTCAAATGCAGGTTTCGATGTGCCCATAGTGGCCGTTGGAAAGCTTGGGTATCCGGATCTGGCAGAGAAAGCTATAAGGGACGGATACTGCGACATGGTCATGCTTGGCAGACCCCTGCTTGCGGATCCTGAATGGCCAGCAAAGGCATATTCAGGCAGAGTCGAAGAGATAACGCCGTGCATAGGCTGCCAGGAAGGATGCATAAACGAGTTTGTTGAGGGCGGACATCCGCAATGCGCCGTAAATCCCCGTACCGGTTTTGAACATATTTATCCTGAGAATCCTCCAAAAGCTGATCGTGTTAAAAAAATAGCCGTAGTGGGCGCCGGGCCGGCCGGAGTCGTCCTGTCAATTACGGCCGCAAGACGCGGACATAAAGTCGAACTTTTTGAAAAAAGCGGCCAGATCGGCGGAAAGACCATTCCGGGAAGCGTTCCCAAAATAAAGTTTGATGTGGCCAATTACCGCAAGCACCTTGAACATATGCTTGCAAAAGCTGAAAAAGAATATGACCTGAAAGTACATCTGAATTCGGCGGTTGACCTGGAAAAGCTTAGCGAAGGCGCATACGACAGCATAGTGTTTGCAACCGGCGCCAAAGAGACATTGCCGCCCATTCCCGGACTTGACAAGGTCAAACATGTACAGGCAACAGACCTGTTAATGAATCCGGGACTTTTGGGCGACGCCAAATCAGTCGTCATAGTAGGCGGCGGTGAAGTGGGCTGTGAAACTGCCTACTGGTTAAG
>DUSJ01000115.1 GCA_012842645.1 Clostridiaceae bacterium
ACTGATGGATGAACTCAAGCGCATCAGGGAGACTGTAAAGCCCCACGAGATCCTGCTGGTGGTCGACTCCATGACAGGCCAGGACGCAGTGAACGTGGCAGGTACGTTCAATGAGAAGCTTGGGATCGACGGTATCATCCTTACTAAGCTTGACGGAGATACCAGGGGCGGAGCGGCCCTTTCGACCAGGGCTGTTACCGGAAAACCCATCAAGTTTGTGGGCATGGGCGAGAAACTGAACGACCTTGAACCCTTTTACCCCGACAGGATGGCTTCGAGGATACTGGGCATGGGTGATGTCCTGAGCCTTATAGAAAAAGCCCAGAGCGCCTTTGACGAGAAGCAGGCCATGGAGCTTGAAAAGAAGATGAGGACGGCGACCTTTACCCTCGACGACTTTCTGGACCAGATGCAGCAAATCAGGAAGATGGGGCCGTTGAACCAGATCCTTGGGATGCTCCCCGGGTTCGACGCCAAGGCCCTGAAGGGCGTGGAGCTTGATGAAAAGCAATTTGCCCGGACGGTTGCCATTGTCCAGTCCATGACGAAGCAGGAGCGTGTTAATCCGTCCATACTTAATGCCAGCAGGCGCGCAAGGATCGCAAAGGGCAGCGGAACGACCGTGGCTGACGTGAATCGCCTTCTGAAGCAGTTCGAAGATATGAAAAAGATGATGAAACAGTTAACCGGAAGCAATGCAAAAAGAATGATGAAAGGCATGGGCGGGTTCAGGAAATTCTTCTGAAAGCCCGATACATTGGCAGTACAGGATGGCTAAAAATCCGACTAAAGATAGATTTGGCTCAGAACATATGAAAGGTGGTGAAAATAATGGTAAAGATCAGGTTGAAGAGAATCGGCGCAAAAAAGAAGCCATTTTACAGGATAGTTGTTGCGGACAGCAGGTCTCCCCGTGACGGCAAGTTCATCGACCAGGTAGGGACATATGATCCTTTGGCTGATCCTTCCATAATCAAGGTGGATGCAGAAAAGGTAAAGAAATGGCTGGGCAATGGCGCGCAGCCTACCGAAACGGTCAAGAAGCTCCTTAAAATAGCAGGAGTCACAGAGTAGTGTTTTTTCTGCAGCGAATGGAGGTAATCCAATGAAAGAGTTATTGGAGAATATTGCGAAAGCATTGGTCGACAACCCTGACCAGGTTTCGGTGACCGAAATAGATGACGACCAGTCGTTGATCCTTGAGCTCAGAGTGGCCGAGGAAGACATGGGCAAGGTTATCGGGAAGCAAGGCAGGATCGCCAGGGCTATACGGGTTGTTATGAAAGCTGCAGCAATTAAAGAGAACAAGAAGGTTGTCGTCGAGATAATCTGAATAAAAAAGCAGGAAGGGTAAAACCACAACCTGCTTTTTTAATGTGTAAAAAGGGACGGGGTTTTTTGCACATTTTTGTGTAAGAAACCTCCGTCCCCGTCTGCACATTGAGTGAATTATTTCTTTGTAATGTAGCCTTCGGCTTTAAGGAGCTCAGCTATCAGCACGCCGCCGCCTGCTGCGCCTCTGATCGTGTTATGAGACAGGCTTATAAATTTATAGTCAAATATCGTGTCTTCGCGCAGCCTGCCGACGCTTACCCCCATTCCGTTCTCTATATCGCGGTCGAGCCTGGTCTGGGGCCTGTTGTCCTCTTCAAAATAAGTGATGAACTGTTTGGGTGCCGAAGGAAGGTTTAATTCCTGCGGAAGGCCTTTAAAGTTTTTCCAGCGGGTGATGATCTCTTCCCTGGAAGGCTTTTTCTTAAACCTGACAAATGTGGCTGCCATATGCCCGTCGGTCACAGGAACACGGATACACTGGGTGGTTATGACCGGGGATGTTGCCTTAACGATGGCGCCGTTCTCCAGCCTGCCCCAGATCCTTAAAGGCTCCTGTTCGCTCTTTTCCTCTTCTCCGCCAATATACGGGATAACATTGTCTGACATCTCGGGCCAGTCGCTAAATGTCTTGCCTGCGCCTGAAATAGCCTGGTAAGTACATGCCACGACCTCGACAGGCTCATAGTCCATGAGGGGGTGAAGGGCCGGGACATAGCTCTGTATGGAGCAGTTAGGCTTTACGGCGATAAATCCCCTTGAAGTTCCCAAACGTTTTCTCTGGTAATCTATCAGCTTTATATGCCCGGGATTGATTTCAGGTATGACCATTGGCACATCCGGTGTCCAGCGATGGGCCGAGTTGTTGGAAACGACGGGGGTTCCCGTCCTGGCATAAGCCTCTTCCAGGGCCCGTATTTCTTCCTTCTTCATATCTACCGCGCAGAAAACAAAGTCAACTTCCGATGCGACCTTCTCAACCTCGGAGGCGTCTTTGACCACTATGTTTTTGACTTTTTCGGGCATGGGAGATGTAAGCTTCCATCTTCCGCTTGTCGCTTCCTCGTAGGTTTTCCCTGCCGATCTTGCGCTTGCAGCGATTGATACTACTTCAAACCATGGGTGGTTTTCAAGGAGGGTAATGAATCTTTGCCCTACCATGCCGGTGCCGCCGACTATACCAACCTTCAGTTTATCAGACATAACAGTGCCCCTTTCAGTACTTTATTAACATTTTATGCTGATCACACAGACGCTGAATAATTATTCTAATAATAAATGAAAACATTTTGATTATCAACTAGTATATTTTATAAAATAACTGGGCATAATATATGGTCATTTTGCATCCCAGTCAATGTTGGTCCATTGTTGTATGCATATGCCATTGTCCCGGCAGTAGAAAGTTTTTATGTGATTATCTTTTCTCCCATAAACTGAGCGTGAGGTTACAGCTTTGCCATCCGCATCCGTGCTGTGGCTTTCCACCAGGATATACTCTGTCACTGCTGAAGGAGTAATAGTATCCGGAAGTTTCCCGGGTGAATAATTGGTTCGGGATATGACATTGCTGTCCTTATCCATTTCCAGCACAGATATTTTATTGGGCGGCAGCACGACAGTCATTGTCACTTTGACAGATGAACTGACAGTTTTGCTTATTCCGTTTTCGGTCACGGTCACCTTTTCATCCAGCGCTTTTGAAAACGTTGCGCCCTCATCTTCAAAATAACCAAGCCTGGCGCTGTTTCCCGAAACAACGTAAACCTTACCGTCATGGCTCTGGTAAACAGGGTTGAACTGATAAATCGTGTCTGCGGTGTCCGGAGTGACATAAACCGTACCCTCCAGAATGATACTGTCTTCATCATCGCGCAGGATGAAGCTCGTATGAACATCACAGACCACCTTGCCGGTAACCGTGGTTATATAGCTGTTCTCTTTTTCATCGGCAGGGACCCGTGCCGCATAAAATGGTATTCCGTCAACTCCCTCAAAAACATACTCTTTTGCGTCGGGATGCTCTCCAGCTTTCGGCACGAGGGTTGCATACAGACGCTTCTGGTACTTGCTGTAATCTATGTTCAGATTGTTCAGACCGCCCGGAAAGAATTTACCGGCATTGTCGTTTAAAAATTTTTCCGTATCGAAAAGATCCAGGTATTCATCAGTGATAAAAACACCTATCAACCTGTCTCTGGCTTTTACTTCCCCTTTATCTTCAATGGCAAGCTGGCAGCCCGATGCCGAAACCAGTATCATAACAACCAAAAATGCTGATAACAATCTTTTATTCATCATCGTCGCCCTCCAGGTTTCCGTCAAATTTTAAAATATCCCCCACATCACATGAAAGGTAATAACATATTTTATTTATGGTGCTGAAGCGGACGCCCTTTGCCTTGCCGCTTCTTAATATTGAAAGATTAGCTTCGGTGATCCCTATTAGGGCGCATAACTCCTTGGAGGTCATGCCTCTCTTTTTGAGGACTTCTTCAAGATGAACCCTGATAGCCATAATGCAGTCCCCCTCAAATGATCATGTCGTGGTCTTCCTTAAGCTGCCTGGTTTCCCTGATGTACTGCGCAAAAAGCAAAGCAGCAAGCAAAAAGGCTATTGAAAAGACAGGCATTAGGATCGTACTGTCTGTGACAAACAGTTTGCGGATAAAAACAAGCTGCAAAAGGTTATATCCGAGATTTGAAAGGATACTCAGCACTACAGCCAGCCTGCACGTGCGGGAGAGCCTTTCGGCGCAGATGACCGACATTTCGGAATACCGGTCGGAGGACAGCTCAGACAGCAGGTTTTGTCCGCGGATTACCACTGGTATTATCATCGCAGTTGATATGGCATCAGCAATATACCCAAGGACGAGGAAGACATAACTTATGCCAAGACCATCTTCGTTTCCTGTATTGCTTTGACGGAGCCTTGCAAAGGAATCGAGAAGTTCGCTGAACCTGGCTCCGAAAACAAAAAATACAACAAAGATGTTTAATGCATAAAGCAGGATCATCAGGTACTTCTGGAGTCTGCCGGCATCAGCGGAAAAGAACAGGCGCGTGATCCTGATAAGAACATAACTGACTAAAACGGAATAGACTATCACTCCAAGAAAGGCCTTGCCGGTGCCATATCCCAATGAGCTTCCCAGGAAGTTGCTGAGAAAACCCGGATTAACCATATAGTATATCACTATGAACAGCACTGCGCTCAATACAACCAATAGGGTGTCTTCAGCGTACAGTTTGCGCTTTTTACGAAGTAAAAACAGGATAATTAAGGGAATAAGGCATATCGCCGAATAAATAACGACAGATACCAAGTTGCCAAGACTGCCTGACAGGGACAGCATCCGCAGCAAAGAACCGATCTGTTCGAAAGGGAATGCCATCACGACGGAGAAGCCCTGGAAAAGGAACTTTCCGGCAAGACTTAATATTACGCAGGCAATTGCCTCACATGCGAGAAAGGTATAAAATAGTTTATGTTTCATATTGTCCTCCGAAAATTATTGTAAAACGATAATTCTGTTTTTATTATATGATAAAATTATCGTTTGTCAATAATTTTCGATAATATTAAGCTGTTTACAAATGTGAACTCGCATGCTATAATATTACGGCGTGAGTAAAGAGCGGTCCGCTGTCTGCATTGTTCAAAAATAAGAATGTTTTATATGTAGTTGATTGAACAGATATGAACGCTCTATGAATGGAGGAAAATACGATGGATATTATTCGTGCTCTTGAACAGGAAGGCATGAAGAAAAACCTTCCGAACCTCAAAATCGGTGATTATGTAAAGGTCAACGTAAAGGTCAAAGAAGGAAACCGTGAAAGGATCCAGGCTTTTGAAGGAACCATCATAGCCATGCGCGGCGGCGGAATCAGGAAGACTATTACCGTCAGAAGGCTTTCCTTCGGCATAGGCGTTGAGAGGGTTTTCCCGGTTCATTCTCCCAAGGTTGACTCCATTGTGATCATCAGGAGAGGTAAGGTAAGAAGAGCAAAACTCTACTACCTGCGCAACCGTGTTGGTAAGGGAGCAAGAGTTAAAGAGGATATCGGCGCTTCGAAAGATTAATTGCATTATGAAAGAAGAGGACATGGAAAGTCCTCTTTTTTATATTCTCCCATAAAGGAGCTTCCTGGTGGTATAAATAATCAGGCAGGTCATGTTATGCCTTTTATGTTATAATTAATTGTATAAAATTCCATGGACGGACTTATAAAAGTGAGGTCGCCATGAAAAAGGCTTTTGCCATCGGAGCCGTGATAGTACTCCTTGTTTTTGGGTTGTTAATCATCTATTCTATTGGCTATTTTAAATACCAGGGACTTAACCTCCTTCAGGGAAGGAATGTGTTCTGGAGAAACGGGCACAGGCCGGAATATCACTTTTCTGTCATTGGACAAGCTGATGACACCTTCTGGCAGTCTGTAAAGGAAGGCTGCCTTGCCGCTGCCGAAGAATTCAATGTGGCAGTCGAATTCAATGTTCCGCGTTTTACCAACCTGGAAGAACAGCTAATGTATCTCGATATAGCAATCGCGTCAAAGGTTGACGGCATTATTACCCATGTACTTGACGAGGAAAAGTTTACGCCCCTTATTGACAAGGCTGTTGATTCCGGAATACCTGTGATAACCATTGAGGCAGAGGCAAAGGAGAGCAAGCGTAATGCCTATGTAGGCACCAATACCTTCAACCTGGGCCGCGAAGCCGGTAAACTGGTACTGGAAGCCAAGGGGGAAAAAGCAAATATCGCTATCATTCTCAGCGACTATATTGACGGCGCTGTCAATGTTCCCCAAAACCTGAGGATTGCAGGTACAAAGGACACCCTCAAGGACATGCCAGGTATGACCATAAAAACTTTCTCATCCAGCACGGGATTCTTCAGCGCCGAGGAGGTCACCAGAAGAATACTCATCGATTATCCTGAGATAGATACCATTATCTGCACCAGCTCCAAGGACACAATCAGCGCAGCCCAGATTATAGTTGATCTCAACAAGGTCGGGCAAATCACCCTTATAGGTTATGATGACGCGCCTGAAATCCTCAGATACATTGAAAAGGGCGTGATTTACGGCACGGTTGTGGCTAACCCTTATGAGATAGGCTATGAGAGCATTAAAACCATGATCGAGATCAAAAAGGACAGAATGACGACGATCTATGTTGATACGGGAGCAAAAGTGGTTACTTACAGCAATATAGGAGACTATATTGACAAACTTGCCGAAATCTCCGATAAGGAACAAGCAGAGCCATGAAAAGGTCGGTTGACAGCAACGACGAGATCGGCATTATGGCTGATGCCTTCAACCGAATGGCTGAAAGCATCAGGGAGCAGGTGGCGGCCATCAGGGAGAAGGCCGAACTGGAAACCCGGCTGAAGGTACAGGAAATGCAGAACCTCATAATAAAAAGCCACCTGAAGGAAACCGAGCTGCAGGCGCTGCAATCACAGATCAATCCCCATTTCATTTTCAATACGCTCAATGCCGCGGTACAGCTTGCCATGTTTGAAAAAGCGGACAGGACCTGCTATTTCATAGAGTGTTTCTCCAACCTGTTCCGTTACAACTTAAGAAGTCTTGACAGCCCCGTAACGCTTCGTGATGAAATCGAGAACATCAACAACTATATTGCTTTACTGAAGGTGAGGTATGCGGACAGAATCAATTATTTCCAGGAAGTGGATGAAAATATCCTGGATATCCCGATACCCTGCATGGTGCTGCAGCCCTTAATTGAAAACGCATTTATCCATGGCATCAGTGAACTTGAATCAGGCGGTACCATTATCCTTAGGGCCATGGAAGACGGAGAAAACTTTATCATTGAGATAGAGGATAGCGGTGTGGGGATGGATCAGGAAAAAATAGATCAAATACTCAGGGATGACACCGAAGACAGCAGACCTTCCGGATCTGTGGGCCACACCACGGGTATAGGCACCAGAAATGTTATGCAGAGGCTGCGAAATTTTTTCGACTATGAACACATATTGGATATCATAAGCCGTAAACCCGGCGGTACAAAAGTTGTGATAAGCATACCCAAATACTGCGTCCAGAGGAAGAAGGAATGTCTCCATGCTTAAGATTATGGTGGTTGATGATGAAAACATCGTGATTGAATCAATCAGGTACATTGTGGAAAAGAATTTTGACAATGTGATCGTGGCAGAAACCGCAAGGTCAGGACGTGAAGCTATTGAAAAGGTCGAAGCCGTCAAGCCGGATCTGATCTTCATGGATATTCGCATGCCCGGCATCAACGGCATTGATGCCATACGGGAGATCAAGGAGATCTATCCCCAGGTTGAGTTTGTTATAATTTCCGCCTATGAACAGTTTGAGTATGCGAAGGAGGCGGTAAACCTCGGGGTCGTGGAATACATGCTGAAGCCTTTGAACCGAATGAAAATCATTGAAATTATCCGGCAGGCCGAGCATCGTCTTAACGAGGCAAGAAAGAAAAAAAGAATGGAACTTGAACTGAAAGAAAAGTTTGAAAGGGTATTGCCGGTGCTGGAGCATGGCTTCATTTATTCCATCCTGCTTTACGAGGACTATAACCAGGAAATCAGTAATTATGCGCGTTTACTGGAGCTCCCGGAAGGCCCGGGTTATGTCATGACCCTGGAATTCGGGGAGCAAAAGCAGTCGGGGAAACTGGGCAATGTTATCGGATCAAGCGTTTTAAGCCAGTCATTCTATCCCCGGCTCAGGGAAATTATTAAAAGCCGTATGAACTGTATTGTAGGTCCCGTCATGCTCAACCGTGTCGTTTGTTATGTGCCTGTTTACGATCATAATGACGATTATGATGAGAGACTGAAGGCCGTTGAAGCCGGGAAGCACATTATTGAGAGTATCACCAAATGGGTTGATGCTTCCTTCCGCATAGGCATCGGCAGCATACAAACCAGCGATAATATTATGACGTCGTTCTCGGAATCCATACGGGCAGTCAAACATGCCAGCGCCAACGAAGTCATTCATATACATGATATTCCGCAGGAAGCCAGGATCAACCAGGTCCTGTTCAATGCAAGGGAGAAGGAATTCCTGGAAAAGGCCTTTTTGGGTGATACAAGGGAATGCCTGGTCCTCTTTTCGCAAATATATGATGAATTGGCCGCAAATATGCAATACACCTTTGAGGATATCAAGGAAAGACTTTTGGAACTGGTTGTCATGCTTCACCGTAAGGCGCTGGAACTTGACATCGAAGACAAGGATGCCTTAAGGGACCGCAGTTACCTGAAGGAATTTCTCGATATTGACGACCCCATGCTTCTGAAAAACTGGTGCAAAGGACAGATTGAAACCATAACCGCGAGCATCAGGGCATCAAGGACAAAACGGTGCCATCACCTTATAAGTACAGCCATGAGTTACATAGACGCAAACTTCAGCAGGGATATATCTCTTGAGGAGGTATCCAGGGAGACGGGGCTGAGTCCACAGTATTTCAGCCGTTTCTTCAAGGAAGAAACAGGTGAGAACTTCATAGATTATCTGACCAGGGTTCGCATCACGGAAGCAAAAAGACTGCTCAGGGAAAAGAATCTTAGCGTGAAGGAAATCTGCTATAAGGTGGGATATAATGACCCCAATTATTTCAGCAAGATATTCAAGAAAGCGACCGGGTACAGTCCGTCAAACTATATGGAATGAATCAGTTTCAGAGTTCGGCATGCCGCTAAGGTAGAAGGAGGTGTCTTCGTTGATTGCAAGAAGGCCTTGCATGACCGTACTTGTATTGCTCTGCCTTATCGTGCTGATTTTCCCGGGATGTACGGGCGACAATGCGATACCTGCCCAGCAAACCGGGGATGATAAGGAATCTGTCATCAAAATAGGCTTCTCCATGGGATCAACCGTTCAGGAGCGCTGGCAAAGGGACAGGGATATCTTTGTGGCAAGGGCTAAGGAACTCGGTGCCGAGGTGCTGGTCCAAAACGCCAACAATGACCATACAGTACAAATGAGACAGGTCAGGGAACTGATAGATGAGGGAATTGACATTCTGGTAATTATTCCCCATGACGCCGAAGCCAGCGCGGAGGCCGTAAGAATGGCAAATAAGGCGGGCATCAAGGTTATTTGCTATGATCGCCTGATAAGGAACGGGGGGGCTGATCTTTATATTTCCTTCGACAATGTCAAGGTGGGGGAATATAAAGCCAAAGCGGTTCTGGAAAAAGTTCCGAGGGGCAACTATGTGATCATCAGGGGGGCACCTACAGACTATAACAGTTACATGCTGTATCAGGGATATATGAATATTCTTGGCGAGCCTATCCGCAACGGGGATATAGAAATTGTCGCCGAAGGATCTGCCCATGACTGGGCATACGAAGAAGCCTTTAAACTAATGGAAAAGACTATTGAGAGAGGCGTGGAGATTCACGCCATCGTCGCGG
>DUSJ01000116.1 GCA_012842645.1 Clostridiaceae bacterium
GAGGCGACCAGCATGAAAATTACAAAAAGGGTTATGAATATGTATCCTATCAGCAATGATGGCTTTTTGAAGATCCCCTTGATAAGGTTCTTCAGGGTCCGCCTGATTAAGAACAGCAAAGCTTTCATGCGGTTTTATCCTCCTGTTTCTCTGTCAGGGCGAAGAAAATCTGCTCCAGGAACTCGCCGCTTGCAAGCATTGAGTCCCGGGTATTTACATATACTATTTCGCCCTTGTTCATGATCAGGGCTTTATCCCAGATGCCTTCTATCGAATCTATAATATGGGTGCTTATGAGAACCGCGCATCCTGCCTGTTTCAGTTCAATGAATATGTCCTTCAGCTCTTTTATGGCTTTCGGGTCAAGACCGATCATGGGTTCGTCGAACATCACCATGCGCGGATTTATGATCAGGGCGCAGCATATGCTTACCTTCTGCTGCATGCCTTTTGAAAGCTCCTTGCCGATCTTGTTCTTCTTGTCTTCCATGTCGAAACGCGCCAGCAGCGCTTCGGCAGTTTCTTCCCAGTCTTTCAGCCCATATGCCCTCGCTATGAACTCGAGGTGCTCCCACACGGTGAGCGACTCATACAGAGACGCTGTTTCAGGCACGTATCCGAAAATCCTTTTTGCCTCAATGCTCTTGTTGGGCTTGCCGTCAATGGTTATCTCACCGTCGAAACGCAGAAGGCCCGCTATCGACTTTATGGTTGTGCTTTTTCCCGCTCCGTTGGGACCAAGCAATACTCCGATCTCGCCGCTGTCTACCTCAAATGTCACCTTGTTTGCGGCCAACACTTTTTCATACTTTTTCGTAAGATTCCTGACCTTTAACATAGTAACCTCCTTTAGCGGGCGACCTGCTGTCTATTTATCTCAGTTGTTTGCCCCGCAGCATTTCTTGTATTTTTTCCCGCTTCCGCACGGGCATGGATCGTTCCTTCCAACCTTGGTGCTTACGGCCCTGTGATCCTCGTTGTACTTTTTCCTGATCTGGAGCCGCTCCTCCATGGTCAGCAGGCGGTCCCATTCCTCCAGGTTGTAAAGCCAGTCCGCTTTTGCGGCAAGCATATTGTAATATAGCTTGTAATACAGGATAGCCCTGTCGATATGGCTGTCTTCAGTAAGGGTTTCGAGGTCGAGCTTGCTGTCCAGGCTGGAATTGATGCCATCAAGGAAACCCATGAATGTCACATTGTCCATGTCATAGGCCTGGGCCAGGTCTGCAAGTTTGCCGGTAAGGCTTGTTACACCCTCACCCAGTATCTTTTTATAGGCTTCGGTTTCCTTCCTGAGATAATTGTCCAGAAAATCCCGGATCTCGGGATCGTTCCTGTTCTGTTGTTCCAGTTTTGCCCTCCACTCGTCATATAAACTCATATCAACACCCTCCATCATGCTACATTCTTTCCGGAGCATCTATCCTTATCAGTTCCAGGATATTCTTTATCACTATCCTTGTACAGTCTACAAGTATCAATCGTGCCATCATCAGTTCCTCTTCCCCGCCCTTGACCCTGCAGGCGTTGTAAAAACTATGGAACCCGGCTGCCACTTCCATCACGTAACGGGTCAGGCGGCTCGGCTCAAATGTTTTCGCCGCAAGCGCGACTTCCTCCGGATACTCGGAAAGTTTCCTTATAAGCTCCAGTTCCTCGTTTTCCTTAAGAAGGGTAAGATCGACCTCATCTATGGGCCTGCCGGTTATGCCTTCTTCTTTCAGTTTCCTCAGAAGGCTGCAAATGCGGGCATGGGCATACTGTACGTAGTAAACGGGGTTGTCGTTGGATTGTCTGACTGCAAGGTCCAGGTCGAAATCCAGGTGGCTTCCTGCACTCTTTAGGTTGAAGAAAAACCTTGCCGCGTCCCTTCCCACTTCTTCCAGGAGGTCTTCGAGGGCAATCGCTTTTCCTGTTCTCTTGGACATGCGGGCAAGCTCGCCGTTCCTGAAGAGCCTTACAAGCTGGAAAAGCACCACTTCCAGCTGTTCCTTTTTAAGACCGAAGGGCGTCATGGCGGCCTTCATCCTGGCCACGTGCCCGTGATGGTCTGCGCCCCAAAGGTCAATGGCCAGGTCGAACCCCCTGGTCACCAGCTTGTTATAGTGATACGCTATATCAGCGGCCATATAGGTTGGAACCCCGTTGCTCCTTATGAGAACCTCGTCCTTTTCAAGGCCCAGTTTTTCGCCATTGAGCCAGATGGCTCCGTCCTTTTCGACCGTATAACCTTTTTCGGTAAGGTAATCAACTACCCTTTTCACTTCGCCGTTATCATGGAGCGTCTTTTCGGAGAACCATACGTCGTACTCGATGCCGTAGGCTGAAAGGGTCTCGCGCATTTTCTGTATGTTCCTGGGAAGGGCGAAATCGACCAGTATCCTGCGCCTTTCCTCTGAAGGCTTGTCCACCAGGGAATCGCCATACATGTCATAATAATCCCTGGCGTGCTGGATTATGTCCTCGCCATGATAGCCGTCCTCCGGGAAGCTTACCTTATCCTCTCCCAGGATTATCTGCATGTAGCGGGCTTCAAGCGACATGCCGAATTTCTCGATCTGGTTTCCGGCGTCGTTTATATAGAACTCCCTTGTAACGTCATATCCAGCTTTTTCAAGGACGCTGGCCAGGCAGTCCCCCAAAGCTCCACCGCGGGCATTGCCCATATGAAGCGGGCCCGTCGGGTTCGCGCTCACGAATTCCACGTTGACCTTCAGACCTTTGCCCAGGTCCACTTCCCCGTATCTTTCCTTCTTCTCCTGGATCAGCCTGAGACAGTCGTATAGCCAGTCCCTTTTCAGGAAGAAATTAATGAAGCCGGGACCCGCTATTTCCGCCCTTTCAATATAGGTCCCGCTGTAATCGAATTCGTTAAGCAGCAGTTCAGCCGTCTTCCTGGGCGGCATCCTTGTCTGCTTCGACACCTGCATTGCTATATTGGTGGAAAAATCTCCGAAGCCCCTTTCACGGGGAACCTCAACGAATACTTCGCTTATTTGGACCGGGGGCAGGACCCCTTTTTCTTCACATGCCCTGAAGGCTTTCTCCACGATACCGTGGACCTGTTCCCTTATTTTATCGAAAATGCTGTTCATCTGATCCATCCATCCTTGAGCCGTTAAGCTTTGGTTTTTTTCTCAACCACCCTGACGAGAAGGCTGTTGCTCCCGCCGTAAGAGCGGTTGTACTCGAGTACATAGTCTATTTTAATGGTTCCTCCCGAATAGTTGAAGTCTACGTCTACGTTTTTTGCTGTTATTCCCAGTATAACACTTCCGAATCTTGTATCATAGTCCGTAAGATGGGTTTTCCCCACCTCGAAAAGCATCATGGAATCCACGTTGCCATGCCTGATAAGCGTCACCGAGTCTTTCCCCGCTTTCAGGGTGGTGGTTGTTCCCTCCAGCCCGGTGATCTCGCTTTCCTCGTACGTTATTACGTAACTGTCTTCTTCCCTTGTGAGCTTTCCCTCGGTAACGAAGCTTATTTGCTCCCTGTCTCCGTCAAAGCTGCTGATCATGCTGTCTACGGTTATCAATACCTGTTTCTCCACATTCAGTCCCTCTCATAGGATCGTGTATCCTGCTCGTATTTCTCAAATGCCAGTTCTATCAGTCTCGTGATAAGTTCCGGGTAAGGAATGCCGCTGGCCTCCCAGAGCTTCGAATACATGCTGATGCTGGTGAATCCCGGCATCGTGTTTATCTCATTCAGAATAACGCCCTTTTCTTCGCTGTAAAAGAAATCGACC
>DUSJ01000117.1 GCA_012842645.1 Clostridiaceae bacterium
ATAATGAATCCGCACGCCACCATTCTTTCCCGGCCCGCCGACGGGCTGTTCACTATCTCCCCCTCGATGATCATTTCCGAGGAAGCTCCCCCATCGAGGTTCGCCGCATCTTTCACTCCCAGTTCAAGGAGCTTCTGTGCCAGCTCTTTTATGGTCATGCCGTCGCTCAGGCCTTTCTGCCTTCCGTCCACGACAACGAATATCAGGGTGCCGTCCTCCCTGACGCCTACAGCGGTCCGCGGAACCCTTGTTTCCAGTGTCCCAACCCAGCCGTCATAGGAAGGGGCCACTACCTCGTAATCCCTGAGTATCCAGCTTCCGCACTCGTATCCCCAGTCCATATCGTTTACGGTCTCGCCCTCAATCACCACGTCATATTTCAGCTCGAGCGTCATGCCCGCCTTTACCGCCTGTTCCAGCCTGGTCATGGCGTCTTTGCCTATCGCGCTAATAAGGAAGCCGTCCTTCGGGATCTCGAACTGGTCGTTTCTTGTGACAAGGCCTCTCACTTCCCCGTTTGAGACATACGCATTAAGATGCTTTTTGCTAATCCTGTTTTTCGAGCCGTAGGAGGGTGTAAAAACATAGATCCCGTCCTCGTCGGAATACCTGTTGTAAAAAAGATTGTCAAGAATTACGCCTTCCCCTTCGACCCGGACCCTGGTCCGGACGTTCCTGATGAACGCTTTTCCGTCCTTTAAAAACAGCGCGGGATAGAGTCCCGTGGCAGGGGTATATAATTTCCCGTCAACGACATAAAGACCGCCCAGGAGGCCGTTTGAGTCGGAAAAACCGGCATTTACGGCCGCATTGGCATCCCAGGCCTTTCCTATTTCACTTAAATAGGCATAGCCAAAAAGGTATTCGCCGTGGGATGTGACAGGCCTGATAAAGAGTTCTGGATTTGACGGGTCTGCTTCAAGGACATGGATTGAAAGATCGAGGTTGTCCCTGGTTTCCCTGATGTTGTAATAAGTATAAAGAGGCTTTTGCTCCACTGGTCCGTCAGTGGGCGACGGCGTGGTTATGGGGGATGTGGCCGACGGTGTCGGACTGGTTTCCCTTTCAGACTGATTATGCCCTCCCGGCGCGGACACAAGTCCCGCGATGGCAGGGCATAAAAACCACAGAACGTATAATGAAGCTATGAACAAGGACAATATGGGCAGTATTCTATTCTTCAACGGTTTCCGCTCCGTCTGGTTCATTGTTTTCCGGTTCCGTTTCTCCCGGTCCGGCGATTTCCGGTTCGGCTGTTTCAGGTGCAGACGCCGCGCTGGTATTGACTGTGTAAGTTCTGTCCATCCTGGCGCTCAGCTGCCTGTATAACATTTCAGATATGCCGACGCCCCTCTGGCTCCCTTTTTTCATAAGCTCCTCGTCGAGCATATCCTCGAAGATCTCCCTGGCGCTGCTTTTTTCAATGAAGTCGCTTTCAGGCACAGTCGCCTTCATCTGCTTGTACAGTATCTGGAGCATGATGGCTTCGAATTCGTCGCATGCTTTTTTCAGCTTTTCCTTGTCGCCTTCGTCGAACGCCTTCCTGAGCATGCTCTCAAATTCCGTGGCCTCGGTCTTTGACTGGCCTGCCTTTATTGAATCGATTTGATTAATATTCCCCAAGCCTTCTATTTTCATTATTAGCTCCTTAAAATTCCACTATAAATTATCCTAAGGCTATTTGTCATCCCGGACGACGACCTCATGTCTGAATCTTTAGCCGCTATGCTCCCTCAGAATAGCAATAACGATTCAGGCAAGGGAACCGTCCCCTGCCTGTTATCTCCTGATATTGTTCGCGGTCTGAAGCATCTCGTCGGAGGTCGTGATGGCCTTGGAATTGAGTTCGTAAGCCCTCTGGGCGGTTATAAGCTTCACCATCTCCTCGACCACCTGCACGTTTGAAGCCTCGAGGAAATAATTATGCAGAATGCTCGGATTGTTGGTCTCGGAATCCGGTATTGGCTCGCCAGAAGCCGTATTGCTTCTGAACATGTTGCCGCCCACGGCTTCAAGACCCTGGGGATTCTCAAACTGGAAGATACCTATATATTGTCCCGTTGGCAGAGAGACACCCGTATCCGGATCTCTTACGATTATCTCACCCGACGGCTGGAAGTCATAATTGGCAATATCCCCGTCCAGGTAGATTTCCAGGCCGTCCTGGTCAAGGACAGGATATCCTTTGGAGGTAGCGAGTATCTTGCCGTCATCGGTCATTGCGACCTTGAAGCTGCCATCCCGGGTGTAGAAGATCTCCCCGTTCGTTCCCCGTACTGCAAAGAAACCATTGCCCTCAATGGCCATGTCCAGCTTGTTGCTCGTCTGTTCCAGGTTCCCTCCTGAAAAATCCTTTGCGGTGGCACGGGCGACAACGCCGTGACCGACCTGTAGGTTCACGGGCCTCTGCGCATTTTCGGCTGAATACGCTTTCTGCATGGAGACATATAAAAGATCTTCAAACTCTGCTTTTTCTTTTTTATACCCGGTAGTGGACACGTTCGCGAGATTATTGGCAATGGTGTCAACGTTGAATTGCATTGCTTTCATTCCGGACGCCGCGGTCCACAGCGATCTCATCATAGCCTTTCACCTTTTTGCTCCGGACATCCCTATCCATTTCCACATCCTGTGAATATATGAATCAGAAATCAGACTCTTCCTATATCATTGACAGCCTTGTCAAGGGTCGAATCCTGGTACTGGATCAGCTTCTGGTTGGATTCATATGCCCTCAGCACGGTAATCATGTCAACCATTTCCCTGACGGAATCGACATTCGAACGCTCGATAAAGCCCTGTTGTATGGTGCCTTCGAAAACTCCGTCCTGGCTTTCCCCGGTTGCAGTCAGGAGATTAAACCCGTATTTCCTCAACGACTCGGGATTCTCAAATTTACGTATTCTTAAGGTATCGATGGTCTCTCCGTTCTGAATTACCTCGCCGCGCTCGGAAATGACGAAATCCGAACCCTCAAGGAATATGGCCCCGTTCTCTCCCATGACAGCAAAGCCGTCCCTTGTCACAAGGCGGCCTTCGGCATCCAGCTTGAACCCGCCGTCCCTTGTGTAATATTCACGGTATTCGCCGTTTTCCGGGACTGCGACACAGAAAAAGGCGCTTTCATCGCCATTTATGGCAACATCGGTGCTGAGCCCGGTATTTTCCAGGGTGCCCTGCGTAAAATCGGTGTAAACCTCGGCTATATCGTTGTACAAAGTCATGTTGCCGATCCTTACCGGCCTGGTCGACTTGTCGCTGCCGTCGAAGAAACGCCTCATCAGGACATCCGAGAATTCCTCGAACACAACGAAATCCTTTTTAAAGCCGTTGGTGTTTACATTGGCCATGTTATTGGCGACGACGTCCATTTTTCTGTTCAGGGTCAGCATGCTGTAGCCCGATGTATATAGCCCTCTGATCATAAGGTTTCCACCTTTTCCCCCCCTGAGGGGTATTTCTTCTTCAGTGTAATTTATCGGCCTGCAGCACGAAAAACATTAGAACAAATTAAACAGGACGTGCATCGCACGTCCCCTGACAATTGACCTGTCCCCCATACTCAAAATGAGTATAAACCTCCGTCCCTTATGCTCATTTTGAGTGAAAACCTCCGTCCCCGTTACTCATTTTTGGTGGAGAAGAGGCGGTTGACCTGGAGCAGGAAGGCTTCAAGGCGGGATTCGATGAGCTGCGGGAAGGTGTTGCCGTCCGTTTCGACTGTGAGGAACGGCAGCGAAGGATGGGCTTCCATGATGCGCCTGACCAGTTCCTTCTCCCGCGCCACCATTGGCTTTACGTCCCTGAGTTTATGGGTGATAAGCGCATCGGACAGGCGGCCGGGCATGCAGCCGAAAGGAGCGACGGCCAGTACCCCGTCTACATCCTCAACCAGCTCCTTTATGGCTCCTCCGACCGTTAAGATGGTTTCACCGGTAAGTCTTGGAGACATGATACTGCCGGCGGCATCGACAAGGTCGCTGACTTTCGATTCGCTTACCCTGTAGAAGCCCGATTTCGCCATTATCGACTTGATTTCATCCTCGAAAGGATCTTTTACCATGCAGGTCAGCTTGTTCTTAAACCGGTCAAAGTATTTCGATTTTGCCACCAGGCGGTTCTGGACGATATAGTCGCAGTAATGGATCCACTCGGCCACGGGCGCGACCCGGACCCAATACCCTTTCCTGCTCAGTTTGTCCACAAGGAACTGTCTTGAGAAGGCGTCCCTTCTGACATATATCTCGCCTATGAGCGCTATGGATGGTATATTGGTTAGCTCTTCCCTGCGGGGTATGGCGCTTAAGTCCTTGGCAGCCTTTTCGATCTTCTTTTTAAGCTGAGGCCACTTGTCGGTCCTTATTGATTCCACCAGTTCGTCCGTAACCCTGCCGAACACTTCCAGCCCCTGCTCGGGGTCTGCTGCAAGGGCTATAATGGCGCTTCTTATATCATCCAGCACATCGGACAGTATCACCGAATGCCATGCCCTCAGGGCGAATTTTACGCCGAATCCGGCATAGGAATTGTCCGCCGTAAGTGAAAGCATGGCTATTTTATCGAGACGCTGTTTTGCCACCAGCTCCCTCATCATCACGTTATACTGGCCGAACCGGCACGGGCCCGAGGCTTCGGGCATGAAGTTCACCAGGATGTCCTCCCCGTTCCATACCTCGTCCACATACCTTATAAGGCTTCCGAAGGTGAGCTGGAGAGGCAGGCATTCCTTGCAGCTTGTGTACTTGCGCCCTATGGCAAGCTCCTTTTCTCCCGGAGGCGGAAGGGAAACGGTATTGGCCCCCACGTAACTCAGCGTGGCGGCCAGCATCCTGCTGCCTATGTCTCCCATGGACGGCACCAGGATCTTTACTTTCGGGTGGCTTATGGGATAAATCTCCCCTCCGGGAGTACGTACACACACCCTGTTGGATATATTCACAACCTCGGCTGTCTGTATGGTGTCAAACCCGGGCGTTTGTTTAATTATGCCTGTTTTTTTCAGGTCCCTGTAACGGCGCACTACGTCGAGGAAGGCCTCAATCCTGGTGTCGATGCCGGCATCGGCGGTATGGGAGTCAAGCTCCAGGGTCAGGGAAGGCTTGTCCCCCATGATGTTCCTGAAATATGTTATGAGGAACGAATCGGGTCCGCAGCTGAAATTGGTTATATATACCCCGTACAGGTTCTCATTCCCGGCTACATGCCGGGCGGCCTTCAGGATCCATTGGCCCGAGGCCCAGTACATCTTGTCGTGGGAATCCTCGTCACGGACGGGCAGGAAATCCTGGGGTATCACCTTCAGGCCCCTTGAAGTTAGCTTTTTGGGTATACCCATGTTCCCGGTGCCGGAAAAGGCGTTATACGGCCTGCCGAAAAGGACTATGGCCGTCTGGCCCGACCTGTTGATTTCATCCAATATTTTTTTCCCTTCCTCCGCCAGGGTCCTGTGGAACGAGTTCTGGGCTTCCAGTCCGCATTTGAAAGCCTCGGCGGATTCCCGGGCTGTGTGCCCGAGGGTTTTTCCTATTTCTATAAACGCGGCTTCGGCCGCCTCATAACCCTTCGTCATGTCCAGGAACGGGGCCAGGACCATGTAATTCTTCAGTTCCGGGAAAGCCGCCTTAAGCAGGTATGGCTCGGCCTGGACGAAGGGGCAGCAAACGCTGACATCCTGCCCTCCGGGCACAGGATAAGCCCTTACATGCGGTAGGAAGATGATATCCGGTTTTTTATCCAAAAGGCCTTTCAGGGTCCCGTGAGCCTGTTCCACGGGCCAGCAGAAAGGCGCGCCTTTCCTGGAACAGCCCTCGTTGTCGGGAGTCTTTTCGTATACCACATCGTACCCGAGCTTCCTGAAAAACGCCGAATACAGCGGGAAGAGGGTGTTGGTCATAAGGGAGAAGTTGATCCCGACTTTTTTGCGGGATCCTTCGCTCCGCCCGGGGTGACAACCGGGTTCAGCATGACAGGCTATGTCGCCCTGGGGCAGCAGGTTTACCGAATAATCCAAGCAAACAGAAGAACCGTCCTCCAGCCCGAATGAAGCAAAGGAACCGTCCCCCTGCTTCACAAGCAATTGCTCGCGGAGGGCGGCATAGTCATGTTCTTCCATGCCGGGGTCCGTATTGCTTAAGCGCAGGTTGTAGTATTTATTGCAGGCGCCGCCGAAGGGATATACCTTCCCTGCGATCCTGATCCGGGATATGGCGCACTTGCGGTCGCACTTTTCTTTTCCCCCGGCGCAGACAAAGGGCTCTTCATAAATTACCTGTCGGTTCGCAAGCTCATTTAAGTCAAATTCCATGGGCTCTGTCTGTTTCAGCTCTATCATCGACAGGGCTTCCAGCGCAACCCCGAAAGCGCCCATGAGCCCCGGCTCGGGCGGAACTATTATCTCCCTGCCGGTAAGGGAAGCCATGGCGACGGGAACAGCCTTGTTATAGCACACGCCGCCCTGCATGAACACTTTCCGGCCTACCGCCCTGTTTCCCTTGACCCGGTTCAGGTAGTTC
>DUSJ01000118.1 GCA_012842645.1 Clostridiaceae bacterium
AAAATACCGGGCAATAGATTTTACCCTTTCAAATATGGTCAACTCAGGCATTACAAATATAGGTGTAATAACGCAGTATAATTTCAGATCGCTGATGGATCATCTTGGTTCAGGAAAAGAATGGGATCTTGACAGGAAAAATGAAGGATTGTTCATCTTCCCGCCCTATCTTTCCGAATTCGGTACAGGCTGGTATAAAGGCACGGCAGATGCCATGTACAATAACCTGACATTCCTCCAGAGGAGCGATGAGGAATTTGTTATCATAGGGCAGGGTTACGCGGTATATAACATGGATTTCGAACCGATGCTGGAACAGCACATCCAGACCGGTGCTGATATAACCATCGCGTGCAGGAACATGAGCGACATACCCTGCGAGGAGCAAAAACTCCTTGGAATGATCCAGGTAAACGATGAAGGACGGATCATCGACTTCATGGAGAAGCCCTTAAATCCCAGGAGCATCATGGGATCAATGGGAATTTACATCACGCGCAGGGCGTTCCTGATAGACCTCCTGCAGGAAAGCGCCGCTAAAGGCCTTACCGAGTTCGTCCATGATATAATAGTGCGCCAGATTAATAACCTGAAAATCTATGCGTATGTTTTCAACGGTTACTGGCGTCCTCTCAGCAATATCAAGCTTTACTACAGGACCAACATGGAGCTGCTCAACCCGAAAGTCAGGCAGGAACTGCTCATGGGCCGCAGGAAAATATACACGAAGGTCAAGGACGAACCCCCGGCAAAATATAATGAAGAAGCGTATGTGCGCAACTCGATCGTGGCTGATGGCTGCATAATTGAAGGAACTGTCGAAAACAGCGTGCTGTTCCGGGGCGTAAGGGTCATGAAGGGCGCCGTGATAAAAGACAGTCTTGTTATGCAGGGAACGGAAGTCGGCCGCAATGTAAATCTTCGTTATTGCATCCTGGACAAGGGAGTCACCATATCGGACGGAAAAACGCTGATCGGGGATCCCGAATGGCCGCTTATAGTCGGGAAGAACGTCAGGGTATGAGTTAAGGAGGCTGACTCAAAAGCTTGTTCTGAACAGAATGCCGACAGTATTATTTTGAGACAGCCTTCTTTTGCGTATAATAGACGGAGGTTTTTGCTCATACTCGAGTAAAAACCTCCGTTTAAGATACTCATCCAAAAATTGAATTTTACATAATCACGAGAACATCGCAGCTTTCCCCTTCAGCCAGCAGGGGGATCTTATCGCATTCCACATTGTTGACGAAGATCTTCTTTACTCCCTTGCATACATGGTCGGGGTTCCTGACTTCAATATTGTATACAGCGCCCCTGAATACGCGCATCGCGCGGAAACCGCTCCATTCCGAAGGAATGCACGGATCCACTATCAGTCCGTCATAGTCCGGTCTGATACCCAGGATATACTGGGCCGCAGCTACCAGGTTCCATGCGGCTCCGCCTGTAAGCCATGAGTTTCTGCCGATACCGAACTGGGGATGTTCCTTCCCGAGTATGTTCTGGCAGTATACATAGGGTTCGACTTCGAAAAGGTCCGCATCCTCGTTGCGCCTTGCGGGAAGTACCTGCCTGTAGTACTGGTATGCCCTGTCTCCGTTGCCTTCCATGGTTTCCGCCACCATGGCCCACGGGTTGGTATGCACGAAGATACCGCCGTTTTCCTTCGCTCCTGGCGGATAAGTGGTTATGCCGCCCATATCATCGTCAAAATGCCTGAAACCGGGATATACCTTCACGATGCCATATTCCGAGTTCAGCCAGCGGTATACCGAATCAAGGCATTTCCTGCTGCGCTCTGGATTGGCCACGCGGCCCAGTACGGCCCAGGTCTGGGAGTTGATAAAGATCTTGCCGAATTCGTTCTCCTTCGATCCGATGACTTTTCCGTTGTCGTCAAAGGCCCGGATATACCATTCACCGTCCCAGCAGGTTTTTTCAATGGCCTGTTTCATATCTTCATACATTGTCCTGTAGCGAGCAGCATCCTCGTCTTTTTTCAGGTATTCGGCCATTTCGATCATTTCCAGCGCTGACCTGCAGTACAGCATGGATGTGAATACGCTTTCGGCTATACCGTTTCCTATGTCCAGGTTCAGTGTGTCGTTCCAGTCTGCTCTTCCTGCCAGGG
>DUSJ01000119.1 GCA_012842645.1 Clostridiaceae bacterium
CTTTATTATATCCGCGGCGCTGCCCTGGATAGGCGTGTTAAGGGCGACTCGCCTTCCGAACTCACGGACCTGGAAGTTGGGTGATTTAAGCTCCGGGATATAGCGCTTCCTGTGGAGCATGGTTTCCACGTAACCCTTTTCTTTTGCCGATTCGGCAATATCGTTCATATACTTCCTGACATTCGGGTACGTGGAGAGATACCCCTCTATATATCTGGCGGCCTCTTTCCTGGTGACCCCTATATCCTTCGCCAGCGAAAAATCCCCTATCCCGTAAACTATTCCGAAATTGACAGCCTTGGCTCTCCTCCTCATCTCAGGCGTGACCATGTCTATCGGAACCCCGAACACCTGGGACGCCGTCATGGCGTGGATATCAAGGCCTTCGGTAAACGCTTTCTTAAGCATCTCGTCCCCCGTGATATGAGCCAGTACTCTAAGCTCTATCTGTGAGTAGTCGGCGTCTACCAGCACGAACCCGTCTTCGGGGATGAATGCCTGCCTGATCTCCCTGCCCATGTCGGTGCGTACGGGGATGTTCTGGAGGTTCGGCTCGGTGCTCGATATCCTTCCCGTGGCTGTCACGGTCTGGTTGAAGCTGGAATGGATTCTTCCGGTATCAGGGTTGATGACCTTTACCAGTCCCTCAACATAAGTGGATTTAAGCTTTGTGAGCTGCCGGTATTCCAGGATGCACGGGATTATCTCATGGGCGTCGGACAGCTCGCTCAATGTTTCGGCATCGGTGGAATAGCCGGTTTTAGTCTTTTTGGAAGCCTTCAGGCCCATCTTTTCGAACAGGATCGTGCCGAGCTGTTTCGTGGAGTTTATGTTGAATTCTTCCCCTGCAAGCATGTGAATGGTCTGCTCAAGGGATCGGATATTATGATCAAGACGCACGCCGTATTCTTCAAGGTACTCCTGATCCACCCTGAACCCGTAGTACTCCATGCTTCCCAGGACAAGGGCCAGCGGCTGCTCCACGTTATAGAAGAGCTCGTTCTGCCCGCTGTTCTCAAGGATCCCTTTTTGCTTTTCATATATCGGCTTAAGGACCGAAAGCGAATCGCGGAGATAGCGGAAAAGCCTGTCGGTATCAGGCTCAACTTCTGCCTGCCTGCCTTTGCTTTTTGTCTCCGGCGCGTCAATGCTGACGCCCGCATACTTCTTTGCCAGGACCGGGATCGAATAATCCGCTGCCAGCGCGTCTATAAGATATTCGGCAAGCATGGTGTCGAAGTAACCGGCGGTTATGTCTCCGCATCGGCACAGGACCCACGTATAAAGTTCCTTTATATTATGGGTCACGATTGTGACTGACTTATTCTCAAGCAGAGGTTTCAAGGCATCGGCAATGGCCTGTTCCTCAATGTTCTCAGCATAGAACCCCTTTTTGCCCGTCCCCATGCTTATCGCCCGGAGATGTCCGCCCACCTTGCCCGTCTTCCGGACCAATGGGACAAGATATACCAGGCCTTCGTTTTCAGTGGCGAGGGCAATCAATTCGGTGACCGCTTCCCTCAGCCTTTCGGAAGCCTCAATCCGCTCACAGCAGATCTCCGGAACCCTTTGGGTTATGCAGGGATCATCTTCCGCGCTGTCCAGGCCCATTTTCTTTATCAGGGAGTTGAATTCCAGGTCCCGGAACACTTCAAGGAGCTCTTTCCTGTTTATCTCTTCACGCTTAAGTTCCCGGACTTTCCAGCTGACGTCGCCGTTTCTCAGTATGGTCCCCAGCTCGCGGCTCAGGTAGGCCATATCTTTGTGTTCCAGCAGGGTTTCCCTGAGTTTTTCCCTTGTGATGGACGAAACGTTTTCATAGAGATTGTCGATGGTCCCGAACTGCCTGATCAGCTCAAGGGCAGTTTTCTCGCCTACGCCCTTCACACCCGGTATATTGTCGGACGCATCCCCCATGAGAGCTTTCAGTTCGATCATGCTCTCAGGGCAGATGCCATATTTCTGCCTTATCTCTTCAGGGGTATACCTGGTGGTTATGGTCGTGCCCTTCGATGTGGTAGGAATGATGACTGTAATATTCTCGTTAACGAGCTGGAGGGCGTCCCTGTCGCCGGTCAGTATGGAAACGCTGATTCCCTC
>DUSJ01000120.1 GCA_012842645.1 Clostridiaceae bacterium
AGGATCATAACCCGGTGATGGGACTCCGCTGTTGAATGCAGCTTGTCAAGTGCCTGGGTCGCGGTGTTTACAGCCGTGATAAATCCAAAAGTCACGTCTGTGCCCGGAATGTCGTTGTCTATATTCTTCGGGATTGCGACTATTCTTATTCCTTTCTGCGAGAGCCTGTAGGCAACTGTTATGGTGTTTATCCCGCCTATGGTTATCAGGGCGTCTATTTCGTGCATACGGAGATTGTCGGCTATCCTGTCGCTCATGTCTTTTTCCTGTTTTTCTCCGTCTACATCCACCTTCATTGAAAATGGATCAAAGCTGTCTGTCGTTCCAAGAATGGTCCCGCCCTTGTCAAGCAGGCCCGATACATCATCCAGACCAAGTTTCCTGAACCGGTTGTACACCAGTCCCATGTAACCGTCCTTAAAACCGATGACCTCGTAACCGTATATATTTATCGCCGTTTTGACAATAGCCCTGATGACCGCGTTTAGTCCGGGGCAATCACCTCCGCCGGTCATTATGCCTATTCTTTTGCGCTGTATGCTCATATTAAACACCTCTTAATTTTATAAGAAAAATCATTCCTGTTTTGTCCCAAGATGGCCTTTCATCATCATGCCGCTGAAGCCATCCTGTCTTAATGCCTCATAAAGGACAATCGCAACCGAGTTGGATAGGTTCAGCGAGCGTATATTTTCCAGCATCGGGATGCGTATGCAGTCTTCATAGTTCTCCCTGAGAAGATCCTCAGGCAGACCTTTTGTCTCCTTTCCAAACATAATGAAACAGTTGTCCGGATATGATACTTCATGATAGGACCTGGCAGCCTTTGTCGTGCAATAAAAGAACCTGGCGCCTTTATTGGCGCTGTAAAACTCTTCAAGACTGTCGTAATAGTATAGTTTTACAAGGTGCCAATAATCAAGCCCGGCTCTCTTTAAGTATCGATCTTCTATAGAAAAACCCAAGGGGCCCACTAAATGCAGTGCGGCCCCTGCAGCGGCACAGGTTCTTGCAATGTTACCGGTATTTTGAGGAATCTCCGGTTCAACCAGGACAATATTAATATCCACACTGTCACTCCCTGATGATATCCTGTTGTTCAATTCTGCTCATCAGCCAATGATACATCTATATCTACCAATTTATTGCCGCTTACGTTCAAAGGAATGCAAATGGTCTTCATGTTGGTAGGAGTTATCAAAAGGTGCTCGCCCATCACAAGGGAAGGAGGTGTTATCTCGATTCCGATTCCCCTGTTGGCCAGCAAAGTTGCCGTATTTCCCATTATCATGTTTGCCAGTTCTGATATAGCGCTTTTTGAAATCTCGTCCAGTGCAGTCAGAGTAATGCCTCCCATCATTGCCGAGGCGACATCCAGGGCTGCCTTTTGCGTAAAGGAAAGTACAACCTGTCCCCTTATTTTTCCGGTCAATCCTACTATTACAGCAATATTGTCACCACTGAACGGTGATTTCCTGATATGTACCTTGCCCAGCTCAGGCTTATTGCCCGTCATCATCATGATAACAGACTGGCTTGCTTCAATAAATGGATTGATATATTCTACATTCATTAGCCTTCTCCCCAGGAGTATTGTATTAGTGCTGTTTTTCTATATATTAACATAAAAACAAGCAAAATCACAGTTTATTCTTTATTCTTATCTAATATACCCATTATTTTTACAGTCTAATACATATTTTTATATACTTTTGTCAAGAAAGGCGTTTGTATTCCAGAAATCTTCGCAAGGCGTTCTTTTTAATTCTGATTGCCTTTTCGGGACAGAATTCATGGCAGCAGAAGCAGCTGATACACCTGTTATAATCTATAAACACTTTTTTATCGGCGCCTCTTAAAGCAGCCTTCGGCGGGCATACTTCCATGCACCTGCCGCAGTTTATGCACTTGTCCTTAAGGATCAGTGGCTGCGGCCTGAAAAATTTTTTCATGAACCTGCCGAGAGCTAACCTGGACTTGGCATGTTTAAGGGCAGGCACGTCAAAACTGTCCGGTTTTACGCTTTCGATATCGACGCCAAGGATATTGACCTGATCCTTATCGAATAGCCCTCTTTCTTCCGCGGCCTTCATAACGGGGACTTTCCTGTAGTCGACGCCAATAAGCTTCAGCGCGGCGTAATCGCACGCAAAAGCATCGGCTGATGCAAGTATCACGCCGATATGCTTCGGTATGCCTGCGCTGGGACCATCGCCTTCCATTGCCATTATCGAGTCGATTATATTGATTTTAGGCTTCAGGGCAAGATAAATATCTATCAGGCAGTTGGCAAACTGTTCGCTTTCGTTCATTCGCAGGTGATACTCGGTTTTTTCCAGTCCCGGTATAGCTCCGAACATATTTTTGACTGCCCCGGAATATACCATGAAGCCGTGGGTCTTAAGTTTGGCCAGGTTTATGATCAGGTCTGCGTCATGCAGGGGCTTCAGTACTTTCAGGGTCTTCAGGTAAACAGCTTCAGGGTTTTCGATCTTTTCCACCCTGAGATCAAAATTGAGTTCAGCCCCGGTAATATCGGCAACTTCTTCAATCCCCGTCTTGGAATATACCATCTTGAGAAGAGGAATATTATACGGACCACCCGGGCTTTCCACAACAGTGGCTATCCCTCCCGCTCTCTGGACAAGCCTGATGACGGCCTGGACCACTGAAGGATGGGTCGTGGCAGCGTCATCGGGTTTCTTTGCCATAAGCAGGTTCGGCTTTATTGCTACCCGCATGCCGGGTTTTATTATATTGTGCAGGCCGCCCATGTCTTCGAAGATCTTTTCAAGGCATTCCACGACCCTGTCAAGCCTGTAATTGTCGGAGGCATTAATAAAGACATCCATAATTCATCCTCTTCCGGCTAAGATTTTATTCTTCGGGCAGAAGAGCATCTTCCGAGTATGTATTGCTTCCGTCCCACAGAATCCATTCTTCATACCCGGCGTCATAAACAGCCTGGATCTGCTCTCTGACCTGTTTTGCGCCATATACCTGGTAGTAGCCTTCAGTCATTTTTATTGTAAAGTCCTGCAGATACGGCCTTACTTTTGCTTTATACCCGGGGACCTTGCTGATCCTGTCCTTCGTCTTGAGAAGGGCATTATATATGACCTTATAAGGTTCCAGGTCGGGGGCGGTGAACAGGATCCCGTTTATGGTCTGTCCTACCCCGTTGCCGAATACCCCTTTGGAGGCATTGGCATAATGCGACGGATAAATCATAGGAGAAATATAATCTATATGCAGTCCGATCTCATCGAACATCTGGCCTATGACCTTTCCGTCCCTGTCGCTTTCTATGACTATTCCGAAAATATCGGCTGATACTGGTATATCCCTGACCTTTTTTATTTCTTCTGCAGCTTTTTTCAAAAATCCGTTTATGGCTTCCGATTTCGGAGGAGCATCGTCGCCATAGGCAACTTCTTTCGCGCTTGTGGTCGGAAATCTCACATAGTCGAACTGTATCTCGTCAAAGCCCAGTTCCGCCGCTTCCTTCGCGATTTCGATATTGTAATCGCAGACCTCCTGGATATATGGATTGGTCCACGAACCATGCTTTCCTTCCTTCCACAGACTGCCGTTCGGTTTCTTTATGCCATACTCAGGTTTTTGGGTCGATAGACCGTTGTCCCTGAAAACCACTATTCGGCCTATAACATATATATTATTGTCATGGCATTTTTTCAATACTTCATTTACATCATAGACTTTTTTCCATAATGACAGTTCCCTGGCCAGCGGTATATTGGATTCATAGTTGATATAACCGTTTTCCTTAATATCTATGACCAGCGAGTTCAATTCGGTTTTATTCACCAGGTCTATATAGTGATCAATGCTCTTGGCAACCGTACTGCCCGTAAGATATACTGCTTTGACTTTTACCGGCTCCTTTGCCTCTGGGGTAGGTTCGGGCGTAGGGGTCGGTGTAGGAGCAGGAGTCGGGGTTGGAGCAGGAGTGGTCGTTTCCGCGGGAGTCTGTCCCGGTGACTGGGACGGCGTCGCTGTACCCGTGTTGGCTTGTCCCGGAGTACCGGTTTTGCTTGGCACGTTTGCCGAGCAAGATGTTAAAAAGATCGCTGCAATGATCACAAAAGCTGTTTTGCCTATTATCCTTTTTAGCATGTCATTTCCTTCCTTAGCGGTATTGTTTCGTATGGGCATAGTATCAATTTATCAAATATTTTTCTGCTTTACAACAATCTTTTATATTGATACGTCAACGCCGGATTGTTCTTGACCTGAATCGCAGGTTAAAATTAACCCAAGCGCCGGGTTTTAAATGCAGGATCGCTGACTCATTCTTTATTTTTATATTCGTAGTATGCCCAATAGCCGGCGGGTAAGCGTCAAACGCTGGCAGACAGCACTAAGATCTATCAGGCTTCTTACCGCCTAACCATTTATCAAAAGCATTGGAGATTTCAATCCTAAATTCTTCATCCGACAGGCCAAGGGCAGTTCCGCG
>DUSJ01000121.1 GCA_012842645.1 Clostridiaceae bacterium
AAGAAGTACCCTGACCCATACCGGCAGACATCAGTTTCATGATCCTTACCAATCCGGCAGTCTTCCAGTCGCCCTCGGCACCGAATCCGTAACCTGCCTCCATAAGTCTCTGGACAGCAAGGCCAGGCAGTTGTTTCAGGCCGTGCAGGTCTTCGAAAGTAGTAGTGAATGCGCCGAATCCTCCTTCATCGAGGAATGTCTTCAACGCAATCTCCAGTTTTGCCTGGTACCTGATAGCATCCCTTGCAGGGCCTTCCACAAGTCCTTCCGGAGCAATGTCATAGGTTTCTTCATATACCTTCAGAAGCTCATTGGCGCTCTGGTCGGTGACATCGTTAAGCACCCTGGCGAGTTCGCCGATGCCATAGCCATTGATGGACCATCCGAGTTTTATCTGGGCTTCGACCTTGTCACCTTCGGTCACTGCCACTTCTCTCATATTGTCGCCGAAACGGGCGATCTTAAGGTTCATGCCTTCGATATAGCCTATGGCAGCGCGCATCCAGACAGCGATCCGACGGCACACTTCAGCATCTTCCCAATGTCCGACTACGACTTTGCGGGAAAGTCTCAAGCGAGCGCCGATAAATCCGTACTCCCTGTCTCCATGGGCTGACTGGTTCAGGTTCATAAAGTCCATGTCGATACTGTCCCATGGAATGTCGCGATTGAACTGGGTATGCAGATGCAGCAGCGGCTTCTGGAGCATAGACAGGCCTGTTATCCACATTTTTGCAGGCGAGAAAGTATGCATCCATGTTATGATTCCGGTGCATTTCGGGTCGGCATTTGCTTCTGTTATAACGTTCCTGATCTCGTCAGGAGTGGTCACTACAGGCTTGAAAACGACCTTGCAGGGAATTGAAGCATTGCCGTCCAGTGACGCTGCAATAATCTTAGCGTCCTCTGCCACCTGTTCAAGGGTTTTGGGACCATAAAGATGCTGGCTTCCCGTGATAAACCAGAATTCGTAATTTTTCAGATTCTTCATATGGGCACCTCCTGTTTTAATACAATTTTATTTCTGACCGTAATAAGCTCCCGGTCCATGTTTCCTTAAAAAATGCTTGTCAAGCAATACCTGGGGCATGGGCTCCATGGCAGGATTAATGATGAGTGAATTGATAGCCATCATTGCTACCTGTTCCAGCACCACCGAATTATGGACGGCTTCCCCCGGTGTCTTTCCCCATGTAAACGGTGCATGGTTTTTGACAAGGACAGCCGGAATATAATTGGGATCAATTTCCTTGAATGTCTCGATTATTACCGCTCCCGTATTGACTTCATAACCTGATCTTATCTCTTCTTCCGTCATGTCCCTTGTGCAGGGGATCTCGCCGTAAAAGTAATCAGCGTGGGTCGTTCCAAATGCAGGTATGCCTTTGCCGGCCTGGGCCCAAGCCGTAGCATAATGGGAATGGGTATGGCATATGCCGCCTATTCCCGGGAACGCTTTATACAGAGCCACATGGGTAGGCGCGTCGGATGAAGGTTTCAGCCTGCCCTCCACTACATTGCCGTCAAGGTCCAGCAGGACTATGTCTTCTTCCTTCATAACGTCATAATCGACACCGCTGGGCTTTATGGCTATGATGCCTCTTTCCCTGTCGATTCCGCTGACGTTGCCCCATGTATAGATAACCAGGCCTCTTTTCGGCAGTTCAAGGTTAGCTTCCAGAACCGCACGTTTTAAATCTTCAAGCATCTTTTGCCTCCTTATCGTTCATCCATAAGATTTATTCCAGGTTTTCCACAGCCGATCTTTCAATGGCCAGGCCCTTCACATACCGTTCCATGAACCTGTCGAAGCCCGCAACATCATCCGGATCAGGGCTGACAGTTACTTTTTCGTTGTCTTTGAAAACCCTGTTGTTCAGATAATCCTCCAATGATTCATTTTCAGAGCGGTTCGCCATGTATGCCGCCAGTACTGCTATACCCCAGGCTCCTCCC
>DUSJ01000122.1 GCA_012842645.1 Clostridiaceae bacterium
CGGTCATGAACTCGGCTTTCTTAAGCTCTATGCAGTCTCTCTCCGCGTCCTGGGCAGCCCTTTCACGCTCGGAACTTTTTATGGCTATCTCGTGAAGGATGCCCTTGTAATGCTCAATCCTTTCTTCATCAAGCTTTCCGCTGATCTGCTCCTTCATTATGCGATGGATGATCAGGTCCGGATATCGCCTGATCGGTGAAGTAAAGTGGGAATAATATTCCGCCGCAAGGCCGAAATGCCAGTCATGGGTGTCGCTGTACCTCGCTTTCTGCAGCGAGCGCAGGATGATCATGTTTATAGCCTTTTCCTCTGGTTTTCCCTTTACCTGGCTGACAACCTCCTGTATGGCCTTAGGATGGACATCCCTGTACCCCTTTAGCCTGTAACCGAAATGGGCGAGGATCATGTTCAGGTTTTCCATTTTTTCGGGATCGGGATCTTCATGTATCCTGTAAACGAAAGGTATGCCTATCCAGTAAAAATGCTCAGATACCACTTCGTTGCACAAAAGCATGAATTCTTCGATTATATTGTTGGCAATGGTCATTTTGTATCTCTTTATGTCAATGGTCTTTCCGTCATCGTCCACTATCACTTTCGTTTCGTCAAAATCAAAATCCACCGCTCCTCTACGCCTTCTTTTCTCTTTAAGTATCAGCGCGAGTGCCTTCATTTTCTCGAAATCGTCAATATAATCCTTATACCTTTCCTTGAGTTCTGCGTCGTCTTCCTCAAGTATCTTGTAGACAGCCGTATAGGTCATGCGTTCGTTGACATTGATGACGCTTTCAAAAATGTCATGGTCTTTTACATTTCCCTGAAGGTCCACATCCATCATAACGCTGAATGCAAGCCTGTCGGTTCCGGCATTGAGGCTGCATATATTGTTGGACAGTTCTTTGGGAAGCATGGGTATGACCCTGTCAGGGAAGTAAACGCTTGTACCTCTTTTAAGAGCCTCTTTATCAAGAGCCGAGCCTTCCTTTACATAATGGGTAACATCGGCAATGTGGACCCCAAGCCTGTATGTGCCGTCGGGCAGTTTTTCAATGGAAACCGCGTCGTCCAGGTCGCGTGCGTCTTCCCCGTCAATGGTAACCATCCGGAGGGATCTAAGGTCTCTCCTGTTTTTGATATCCTCTTCCTTAACGCTCCTGGGAACGGCACGGGCTTCTTTCAACACTTCCTCGGGGAATTCATAAGGTATCCCGTAAGCACGTATTATCGACATTACGTCAACACCTTTTTCCCCTTCATTTCCAAGAATCTCTATAATCCGTCCTTCGGCATTCCTGTTCTTTTCGGGCCATTTTGTGATCTCTACTACCACTTTCTGACCCTTTTTGGCTCCGTTGATAAACTCCCTGGGGATAAAAATATCTCCTGACAGTCTTGAATGGTCGGGCGTAACGAAGCCAAAATGTTCGCCATGGTCAAATTTGCCTACAATTGTCTTATTGACCCGCTCGATAACGTTTATTATCTCGCCTTCCTGGTGCCTTCCGCTGTGGGTTTTGCCTGTAAGCCTGGCTATGACCCTGTCTCCGTGCATTGCCCCGTTGATGCTGTTGGCAGGGATGAATATATCTTCCCCGCCCGAATCGGGCAGCACGAATCCGAAGCCTTTTTCGTTACCCTGGAACCGTCCCGCTGCCAGTCCCATCCTCTCGGGAACGCCATACCGTTCTTTCCTGGTTTTTATTATCAGGCCTTCGGCTTCCATTTCATCAAGGAGATTCTTCAGATCGTTCCTCTCGTTTTCAGGAACATCGAGCACCACAGCGAGTTCTTCAAACTTTAACGGTTTGTATGCCCGCTCCCTCATGAAGGCCGATATTCGTTTTTTCCTTTCTTCCATCAACCCTATATCCATTTGATTACCTGCCTTGAAAAATGAAGACGGCATCCAGCCGTCATCGTTTTTTATACTTATTATTTACTGCAATTTGCCTGGTATGCATACCGATGACCGGTATCTTGCCATAAGATTATAATCCAAGCTGATCGCTGATTTCTTTAAGCGCTTCAAGGGAAATGGACGCAAATTCTTCAAGGGTCAGTCCAAGTTCGGAACAGGAAGCGATCTGCTCGCGGTTTGCGCCCCGGGCAAAGCCTTTATCATTAAAACGGTTCAGAATGAATTTTGTGTCGACATTCTTAAGTTTCTTTTCGGGAAGGATCAGCGCGCAGGCAATGATAAGTCCTGCCATGGGATCGGCGCAGTAAAGCGCTTTGTCGATCTTTCGCCTGCGGGGCAGGCCATTCATCGGGTTATGGGCGCGAACCGCATAAACGATGGTCTCATCGGCATCCAGTCCTTCAAGTATATCTCCTCCCATTTTGCCATGAAGCTCCATTTTTCCTTCGATTCTTTCGTAATCTATATCATGGACGAGACCTGTTATGCCCCAAAGGTTATCATCCTCATTGAAATGCGCTGCCAGTTTCCTCATTATAGCCTCGACGGCGAGACTATGCTTGATTATGTTTTCATTCTCAATCCTGAGCGACAATTCTTCCAGGGCTCTGCTGCGGTCCAATTTACTGCTCCTCCTTGCAAACATACATTTATTTTTATTATATCAAAAAGGTTTTATGCTGTAACCAATATTTTCTGCCTGAGGCGCAAACGCCATCCTGCCTTTTTTCGCAAAGGCTGCCTTGTATAAAAATAACAAGCCTTGATACAGGACAAACTATCGGTTACAATAATCATCGTGGCCTTGTCCGCGCCAGTTCGCAAAATCCTGGCTGGGTTTATGACCCTGATCAAAACTACGGAGTTCCGGTTACTCAGGCTTAAAACCGGTGTCTTTTGCAAGACAATAAAGGAGTAATAATGAAACTTTCAACAAGGTTTATCATCCAGGCAGCCATGATAGCTGCCGTCTATGCGGCTCTTACCATCATCCTCGGGCCTTTTGGATTCGGTCCCGTCCAGTTCCGCGCAGCTGAAGCAATGACCGTTCTTCCGGCAATCATGCCCGCCGCCGTTCCCGGCCTTTTCGTAGGGTGCATTCTTGCAAACCTCATTGGCGGATTCGGTACCGTGGACATCGTCCTGGGCAGCCTCGCAACATTGCTTGCGGCTGTATGTACCAGGCTTCTTAAGAAACATCGCTTTTTATATCCTTTGCCTCCGGTGGTTTTTAACGCGGTTATAGTAGGATCTTACGTATACCTGCTATACGACAAAACCTATCCCCTTTTGCTTACCATTTTGTACATCGGGATATCCCAGTTCGTTATCTGCTATGGTCTTGGCCTGCTCCTGGTAACTTTCTTAGAAAAGAATCCTGCGCTCAGGAGATACATCACGGATTAAAATAAAGGAGTCGCCGTTTTATATCATTTCTGTGTGGTATATAATTTTAGAACGACAATTTTTGACATAAGGGTGCAAACAATGAGATTAGTTAGCATTGACCAGATAAGCGGTGACGAAACTCTTGGAAAAGCAATATTTGATATTGACGGAAGAAAACTGCTTAATGCCGGTGTTTCCTTAAGACCTGCCATAGTCCAGAAACTTTACGAAAAAGGTGTCTCAAGCGTTTATATAAACGATGATATCTCCGAGGGTATTGAAGCAGACAGCCTTTTATGCGAAGAAACAAAGACCCATGCAAAAATGATAGTCCGCGAAGAAATGAATCGGCTGGCCAGGAAAAAGGCCCTCGATTATTCAAGACTGAGCAGCCTTGTAAACAAGATCCTTGACGAGATACTCTCAAAGAAAATCGACATGCTGAACGTCAAGGATATCCGTATGCAGGATGAGCGCACATTTGCCCACTGCGTCAACGTATGCGTGATGTCCATCGCCCTGGCCAACAGGATGTCCCTGCCCGTTTCCAAGGTCAAGAACATTGCCATAGGCGCCATCCTCCATGATATCGGCAAGGCGTTCCTGCCCCCGGAGTTTATCAATAAAACAGAACCCCTGACCGAGTCGGAAATGTTGGAAATGAGAAAGCATCCTGTACTCGGTTATAACTTTATAAAAGACAATGATGACACACCGGCCACGGCAAAAGTAGCCGTTTTGATGCATCATGAGCATATCAACGGCGGCGGTTATCCTATGAATCTCACGGGTGACAAGATCCATTATTCCGCGCGCATCCTTACGGTATGCGACGAATTCGACACGGCAGTCAACGATACCCACAACAACAAGCTGCTTAGAACCACCGATGCGGTTGAGTACCTTATAGGAGCTTCAGGACACGTTTTTGACAAAGCCATCGTCGATGAATTCATCAAGATGATCCCCGTGTATAACGAAGGAAGCATCGTCCTTCTCAGCAACGGGACCCTTGCCATAGTAGTAAAGAACAATCCCGTTAACCTGACTCGTCCTGTTGTACGCCTTTTTTACAATCCGAAAACCAGGACAAAATACAACAAGGTAAACCTGATCGATCTTAGGACGGAACTGTCCATTAAAATAATCCGCGAAATCAACGCAAACATCAGGGATATCGTGAAATAGGCAATATGAGTTTGTCAGTAATCCATCCCGGCCCTGAGAACAGCCATCTCTTCAGGGATCATATGATGCTTGCTTTTTGAGAGGATTCCATAAAGCGCTTTTTCAAAACTCTCTGCTAAAACGCAGCCTGTTTCCTTTATCAGTTTCCCCAGGAGGTATATATTTGAATATGTTTTATTCCCGAATTCGCTTGCCAGTTCGGTGGCCGGAATCCCGAATACCTTTATGTCTTTTCTTTCAGGCTGTTTATGTACCAATGAACTGTCGGCGATAAGTATGCCGCCGGGTTTGAGCCAGCTTTCAAACTTCGCAAGGGAAGGATTATTCATAACTATTAAAGCGTTACATGAGTTTAGCACGGGCGAGGCGATCGGCTCCTCCGAAATTACAACCATGCAGTTGGCCGTGCCGCCTCTCATTTCAGGTCCGTATGAAGGCAGGAACGATACCTCCCTGTTTTCAACCATGCCTGCATATGCCAGCAGCCTGCCGGCTGATAGAATACCCTGTCCGCCGAAACCGGCAATGATGATCTCATGAAGAAACATAGTTTAAACCTCCAGATCTGCACCGACAAATACTCCAAGTGGATAATGCGGTATCATTTCCCTTTCGACACGCTCAAGAGCTTCGACAGGATCGAGCCCCCAGTTGGTCGGACACGTGGAAAGCACTTCCACCATCGAAAAGCCCTTCCCTGCCAGTTGGACCCTGAAGGCCTTTTTAATGGCTTCCTTCGCTTTCCTTATATGCTTTACGTCATGAAGGGATACCCTTTCGATATATGCAGGCCCTTCCATTGTCGCCAGCATCTCCGATACCCTTATCGGGTACCCGTTGGTCCTGGGATCCCTCCCGAACGGAGTGGTAGTCGTCATTTGTCCAAGCAACGTGGTCGGCGCCATCTGGCCCGATGTCATCCCATATATGGTATTGTTGATGAAAATGACCGTAATGGTCTCTCCTCTTGCGGCCGCATGCACTATTTCAGACGTGCCTATGGCTGCCAGGTCGCCGTCTCCCTGGTATGTAAATACAACGTTGCCTGGCAGGCTTCTCTTTATACCGGTAGCTACAGCAGGCGCTCTGCCGTGGGCAGCCTGTACCATGTCGCAGTTGAAATAAAGGTAGTTATTGTATGCGCAGCCGACAGGCGAAACACCTATGGTCTTCCCCTCGATGTCAAGCTCGTCTATGGCTTCAGCAACAAGCCTGTGGGCAATGCCATGGGTGCAGCCCGGGCAATAATGCATCGGAACATCTACCAGGGCATGCGGTGCTTTAAATACTACTGCCATATCTTAGTCTCCTCTCTGTTATCACCGGTTACCTGTTAAGTATCTCATGCACTTTGGTCATGATATCATTAACGGTCGGGA
>DUSJ01000469.1 GCA_012842645.1 Clostridiaceae bacterium
CAGGCCCGCCGTACAGTCTCAGGGCTCCTACTGCGTTTACGATCTTGTCCGCTCCCACTTCCCTCGGGTTTTCATACTTTATGTTGATACCTGTCTTTATACCGGGTCCCACAAGTATGGGATCGAGCTCAAAGTATTTTTTTACGGCGTTTATAATAGGGTGTGTCGCGGGAGGCACTACAGAACACATAATAACGGCCTTTATTTCCCCCGGACCGATCCCGGCGTGACGCAGGACTGAAAGGAGAAACATGCCGATCTCATCGGATGTGCGCTCTCCGGTGGTGGAAATGCGCCAGTTCCCCTCCAGCACATCGTCCCTGTATACCCCTATTGAAGTATATGTGTTTCCCACATCTATGGCCAACAGCATAAAAACCCCCGTCACAGCCCGAGCCTGATGGACCTTATCTGCTTGATCTCAAACTGGATCTCCTTGTCAATCCTTTCAATATCGGCCTTGATGTCCTCGATTGTTTCGACACGTTTAACCTGGGTATGCTTTCCTGCAGCATCATTGTGGACGGAACCTCTTGGCTGGTTTCTGAACCTGTTGCTGCCGCCTGCAGGCATATTCTGATTCTGTTTCGCAGGCTGGGCCTGGGGTCCGGAAGAGTTCTTTCCCGTACGGGACTGCTGCTTCCCGTCAATGCCGGACCTTTCAATACCCTTCTGCTTCTCAGGCCGGCCTCTTCCTCCCTGTCTTCCGTCAGCCTTCCCGGTATTGTTATGATAGTTGATTTTCAGGTTTTGGCTGTTGTTTGAGTTTTGATCCATAAAAGACCTCCAGTTTGCTTTCTGCTTAATATTTTTCGGATATGCTGTGCGTTACCCCTGCTTAATATGCATCGTGCTTCTTCCTAAGACATCGGGTCACTCTCTCAAAGTAACCTCTCCTGACAGGACTTCACCGGTGGTGCCATCATCATACCTTACTATAAGCCTGCCGTCAGGCGCTATATCCAACGCTTCGGCTTCCCTGGTCCCGGCCTGGCTGATCAGCCTGACCCTTTTCCCCAGGGTCACATTCCATTTCTTCCATTCCCCAACCACCCATTCGGGGCCTTTATCAAGGAATCCGCGGTAAACAGCGTCAAGCTCGTTTATTATGTTCGCGGCGATCTCGCTCCTGTTGTAAAAGCTGTCCCTTCTGCCGCTCAGCCTGAGGGACGTGGCTATATCCCTGATCTCGGTTTGAAAATCATCATGATCATGGTTGACATTAAGACCAATACCGATAATGACCCAGTCGACTTTCTCTGCTTCGGCGGACAGCTCTGTCAGTATGCCGCATACCTTTTTCCCGTTTATTATTATATCATTGGGCCATTTTATTCCAAGGCCCTCTATACCAAGCGGAACAAGGGCGCGCATAACCGCCGCTGATGCCGCCAATGTAAGCGTCTGGACCTGGCTGGGATGAAGATCGGGTCTAAGCAATACAGACATCCATATACCCAGCCCGGCCGGGGAAATCCATGCCCGTCCTCTCCGTCCCCGGCCCGCAGCCTGCGCGTCGGAAATCACTATCGTTCCTTCGGGAGCGTTCTCAGCCGCCAGCTTTTTTAAAACGTTGCTGGTAGAATCAACTTCCTGGTAAAATTTAAGGCTGCTGCCCAGGATTTTTCCCGTAATCCTGCCCTGGATTGATACTTTTCCGTAAGGGTCTTCCGACTGGATCAGACGATAGCCTTTCCTGGTGGAGGCTTCAATATTGAAGCCCTCCTTTTTTAAAGAACCGATTCGTTTCCAGATGGCCGTGCGGCTCACCGCAAGCTTTTCACTTAATTCTTCTCCCGAAATATAATCCTTTGCCTGTCTCAGCAAATGAAGCAATTTCAGTGAAATGTCGTCTGCCGGCAACTCATACACTCCTCAGGGGATTCTCAGTACAGTATACTCCGCGCCGTCCCTGGCAAAGAAAGCTGCGTATTTCTTGTCTTTATCCTCGTAGCGTACGACCTGTCCCTTGGACTCCAGGAATACATAGAATGCATAAAGCAGATGGTTTCCTGAATCCCTGTACAATTCCTCGTGCTTTTCCATCTGGTTCGCCAGGTAGATCGATTCGGAGTCTTCATATAAAAGAGGGATATCCTGCACTTCTCCGGTCACTTCAATGTATTCGGGGAGAACCGATGTGAACACCAGGACTTCCGGGACCCTGTATGTACCAAAACGGTAATCTTTCAGCGGCACGATGCTTTCATAATATTTCTGCATCAGTTGGGGCACTTCCCTGCCCAGGTCATATAAAGACCAGTCCGCCACTTTGCAGTATTCCAGGTCCACATTGAGCCTGATGCATTTATAATTGGGATCGTTATATCTTGCCCGGTCATCCCTGGGGTTAAGATAGGCTTTAAGCACTATTCTGCTCCCGGGCGCTCCCGGCAGGGTTATCTCCCGGTCATACCACTCCGACAGTTTAAGTCCGCAATCAACGACATCCTGTATCCTATCCCTTGGAACAAAAAAATAGAGTTCAGCCATCCGGACTCCCCCGTACGAAGATAATCCTCTTCTGTAACTGTATTATATATCTTTTGGCATGTTTAATCAAATTAAATGTAATTTGCCTTAGGGGGATGGCACCGACATTGTTATAAAAATCCACCGTCATGGGAAAACCTTATAAATGCTTGACTTTATGAATATCACGTTATACAATGTTGGAGAAATTCTGATAAGGAGGTAATCCTGATGAATAAAGCAGAGCTTATCAGTGCTGTTGCGCAGCAATCCGGTCTTACAAAGAAGGACAGCGAAGCTGCCATTGACGCATTGGTATCAGTAATCGAGGAAGCGCTGGCTAAACAGGACAAGGTCGTTCTTGTTGGTTTCGGAACATTTGAAACAAAGAACAGGGCCGCCAGGAAAGGCCGCAATCCTCAGACCGGGAAGACCATTACCATCCCGGCTACCAAAGCTCCGGTCTTTAAAGCAGGTAAAGCATTAAAAGACAGGGTCAACGGTTAATTTGAAATAGGTGCGTTTGATAACGCAGGAATTTTAGGGGCCGGCTTAAGTCAATAGCTTAAAGCGGCCCTTTGCAGTTTATATGCGATAACCGCATCAGCGCATTAATAAATATCCAAAAGTCCTTCCCGCTGCATCTTCCTTTCCGACGAGAGCAGCAGATATTGTCCGAGAGCATGGGCTGCCAAAACAGCCGTTACAAGAATAATTATCTCTATCCATAAAGGCAGCAGGGGAGTCAACCCAAGCAGGGTACTGCGTACGCTGTCAATGGCCCACGTCGTGGGGCAAAGATAGCATATATACTTCATTATTCCCGGCAGCGAACGGATCGGCACCAACAGTCCTGTAACGGCCTGCATAAGAAATGTCAGTATATTCGCCAGGTCGCCCACCCTTTTATATATAAGGGAAACGGAAGATACGAAAAGCGATATTCCAAGAAAATAAGCAACCGACAGCAAAAGCAGCAGCAATGAGACAACCAGGTCCGTCCCATAACACTGATCATAACGGCACCGAACAGGCAATATATGACAGGAGTGGCCACAAGCCACAGGATATTGCTCTTGTATCGAAAGAAGATCTTCAGGTCATACCAGGCGATTATTAAAATCTCCCTCAATCTTGTCTTCATCCCGACCCCTCTTATTCCCTGTATAAGAAAATGTCTGACAGTTCCTTTTCACGGTAAGTTATACTGCTGTAATCAAACGGCAGGTCATTGCGGATGGTATGGATGTCCTCCAGCAAATGCTTTGTCAATATGATTACATGATCTTCCCGGCAAAGGGTTTTTATCGGGTTCAAACGGTCCATGGCCCATTTTGAGATCTCTTCCGCCTGCATAGACTTGATTTGGATGCTGCCTTCCCCCGGAAGTCTGGATCAGTATGGTTGCAAGTATTTTCAGCAGTGTCGATTTACCGGACCCGTTGTGCCCGATGATCCCCAGTATCTCTCCCTGTCCAACCGAAAAGGTTACGGGCTTAAGAGCCGATTCTGACTGGTTTTTATAGCGCATCTCAAGATTCACTGCTTCGATAACGCTCATCGTACAGCCTCATCCCATAATGTTAAATTCTCCGGCTTAATATTTATGCGGCCGCATGCAGATTACGAATTGCTGATTATGCTTAAGTGATTATATAAAAAGGTCTCACCTGATTATTGCTTACGCTTCCCAACAAAGAGGGTGCCGACCTCTTCCCCGTTTATTATGTTCATGATGATTGCAGGATCGGCTCCGTTGGCGATAACCACATCGGTACCGACTGCTGTTGCTATTTCGGCAGCGCCTATCTTGGTGACCATGCCGCCTGTTCCTCTCCTTGTCCCCGAGCCGCCGGCGCATTTTTTAAGATTATCATCGATTTTCTCCACTATAGATATCAGGTGGCACTCCTTGTTTTCCCGCGGATTGGAATCAAAAAGCCCGTCAATGTCTGAAAGTATGATAAGAAGATCGGCTCCTATCAGCTTTGAAACTACGGCGGACAAGGTATCGTTATCGCCGAACATAAGCATGGATTTTATTTCATCCACCGACACGGTATCGTTTTCATTTACGATCGGTATGACTCCCAGGTCGAAAAGACTTTTGAACGTGTTCATGACGTTCGTTTTCTTCATGTCGTCGTCGAGGTCATGCCTGGTAAGGAGTATCTGGGCCACAGTCTGGTTATATGTAGCAAAAAGGCGGCTGTATATATTCATAAGCTCGCATTGTCCTATCGCCGCCAGGGCCTGTTTCATCCCCATTCCAGCCGGGCGTTTTCTTAAACTGAACTTGCCCATACCTACGCCAATAGCTCCGGAAGAAACCAGGACGACCTCCCTGTCTTCATTCATAAGTTCCGATAAAACCATGGCCAGGCGATCCATCCTGCTGAAATTCATCTTGCCGTTGTCATGGGTCAAAAGCGAGGTCCCGACCTTGACAACGATTCTTTGAGCATCTTTCAGTCTCTCTCTGTATTCCGTTCCCATAAATATTTCCCTGCCCGCGTCCCGTATGCTGTTCCAGATCCGGGACGCATGAACAGTACCTCCTTTGATAATGTAATGTCATTTATTTCTTAAAACCGCTCTTTTTCGACACGGGTAATACCCGGACCATGCGTTTTTTGCGATAAATTTTTCAGTGTCCATTTAAATCAGTTTTGTCAGGCAGTTTTTTGACGTGTCGAAAACTTTTCAGTTCCCAGGGTAATTATTTACCCCGGCAACACAATAATATATTATAGGCAACAGAAAATATTTCAGGCCAGACTAAAATCCAACCCCCCGGTGGTTTGGCCTTTTTTTTTATTTTCTCTAATTATATTCCTTCAGGCTTTATTATTCAATCTCAATAATCCTCCTGTGAATCTCACAATTGGGCACTGCGACAGGTTACTCACTGTACAGGGTAATTTGCATGCCCTGACGGTTCTCTTCGCCGCGCCCCTGATGACTTTTCGGCTATGTCCCTAATTTTGTTGCTTAACCTTCTCCAATAAGGTGTATAATAGTGCTGTATCTGCAGGAAGGATGATTTAAATGGTAACAGAAAGGCTCAAGAAACAGATCCGGTTTATTCTTGAAATTGACAAGCTGAAAAACATTTACAGGATGACGAAGATCCATGACGGAACACGGCGTGAGAACGACGCCGAGCATTCATGGCACATTGCCCTGATGGCGTTTCTGCTCAGCGAGTATGCCAGAGATCCGGGCATCGATATTCTTAAAGTAATGAAGATGTGTATCGTCCACGATCTTGTTGAGATAGACGCAGGGGACACCTTCTGCTACGATGCCCAGGCCAACCTGGACAAGCAGGAACGGGAGCAGAAAGCCGCCGATCGAATATTCGGAATGCTTCCTGAAGACCAGGGCATGGAACTGAGAGCGTTATGGGAAGAATTCGACGCCATGGAAACCCCTGAAGCAAAATACGCCGCTGCCATGGACAGGCTGCAGCCAGTCCTGATGAATTTTCTGAACAAGGGCGGCACCTGGAAGGAGCATAATATCAGCAAAGAGCAGGTAGTAAACAGAAACCGGCGCATCGAAGACGGCGCGCCGGCGCTTTGGGAACTTGCCTCACAACTGATTGACGAAGCCGTGGAAAAGGGACTTCTGCGGGATGACGGGAAAATGTAATTTTTACGGCGTGCCTGCAGCGATGCTAAAATTGCATGCAGGCACGCCGCTTTATACAGCTTAATGGTTGTCACACAGTCTGAAGCTGTAATGCAGCCCTGGTCAGTTGAATGATTTCCAGAACGCCCCCTCGGTATCGATATGGTCATATATCTCGGAGAATGGTACCTTGAATTCCACTATACCTGCGGCATATCCGGCAATTTCATCCTGCCCGTAGTAAAAGCCGATACTATCCTCGTACAGGGCAAAGAACGAGTCCGGGGTTATTTCCAGCGAATCAACAAAGTAGCCGATCTCTTCATTGGCTCTCAAATCCGCGGTAACGCGCGCACTCAGCAAATTCCAGATTTCCCGGTCGTCTTCTCTGAACAGGTCCTTTATTCCGTACTGAACTCCCGTGGCAATGTCTATGTAAACGGTGTTTCTGAAACCATTGCCATGGGCAGCGCCTAAATAGTAGCTGTACAGGGACTGGTCAATCATGAGCAGGTCTTTCTTCCTTGAAAGGCTGTAATCCGAATCAACGTAAGTTGTATCTTCGGGCCCGTAAAAGGTAGCCAGTTGCTCATATGGCTTCAACATTTCATCCACTATGAGGGAATTGATCCTGTCCTGAAGGCTCTTGTCCTTCATGCCTGTTAAAGCGGGGTATGCTATTTTTGCAGCAGGTGTAAGGATTTTAACCTGTTTCCCGGCCACTATGCCGCCGCCGAGGTCGACATTGCCGCTGGCCTGGGATATGACAGCGCCTTTCCTGTCAAGCACCGTCAGCTTACCGTTATACTCGCCCCTGAGCAGGTCGTTGTCCGGGTAAAAGGATCCTTTGCCTCTGAGGATCGGAAGATCTCCTGTGCTGTACAGGTTCCTGTCAAGGAAATATGTGTTTTCACCATCGTATACGCAAGCATTTTCCGAGTCAAAATCTGTTACGTCGTAATAGATCCAGTCGGTAGACTTGCTGAAATCAGACGTAAAAAGGGCTTTCCTGCTGAAAGAATAGTAATCATAAGGCAAAAAGACGTCGGCGCTTACCTTTTCACCCAGGGCCACAAGCCCGTTGCTCAGCCTTGTATATCCGCAATGCTCAGGCTCCAGCAAAAATTTTCCTGATGTGTCGATAACTCCGTATTTCATGTAATAATAATCTTCAGATACATTTACTATCGCATAGCCGTTCAGGAACGGTGTGGCATCACTGAACGCGGCAGGTATTACTATTTCGCCTTTTTCGTTTTTGTACCCGAAGAGCCCGGATTCTTCGTCCTTATACATGCGGAGTCCCGATGAAACGCTGTTGGTAAGATCATTACCGTTCTTGTCTATGAAATATGCAGGGCCGAGGTATTTATCGGCGACTGCCGCGATCCCGTCCACGAAATCGCCCATCGCTCCGTCGCCGTCCCTTCTTATTGCAAGATTCCCATTCATGTCGATATATCCCCTGTTATCCCTGTCATAACACTGGACGTATCCTTCGGTCATCTTGCTTGCATAACCGTTAAACATGAACAGGAATGTGCCTTTTTCATCATAGACATTGCTGTATCGACCGTCATATGTATAACATATAAAGACTCCGTCCGAGTAGGAAACATCATTCCATTCCGGATCAACAACATATTTCCCGGTTTTATCTATCAGCCCCATTTTCCCGTTTACATCGGTCACAATGGCAAGACCGCATTTGAAAAATGGCTGTGCATCCAAGAAAACCGGCTCAATCACTATATTTCCGGAAGGATCAGCATATCCGTAAACAATGCGGCCGTCTTCCACCCTGGCATAAGGCTGCAGGAAGATCGCTTCCTGTCCGTCTTCTGCCGGATCCGGGACCACAACCGGGTCATCATCGCCGTTTATTATGTTCACGTCATCTTTCCTTGTATTGTTTTCCTTGCTCCTGGTTTCCTCTTCTTCCATTTCATCGTCTTCGCTTGTTTCCACGATCCGTCCGCAGGCAAAAAGATTCAATGACAATGCAAAGATCAGTAAGATGCAGATCAGACTTCTTATAAACCTGTTCATACACTAACCTAACCTTTCATGCCATCCCGGACAGAGCGTGACAAGGCTGAGGATGACAGGGTTCCTTCGCTTCGCCCAGGACGATGATTTTTATTTAATTTATATATATATCATATTTTCTCATATTTTTACAGCATTTTTTATGAAAGTACTTTTCTGAGGAATTGCCCGGTATAGGACTTTTCATTCAGGGAAACCTCTTCGGGGGTACCAGTCGCAACGATTTGACCGCCCATGTCCCCGCCTTCGGGACCCAAATCGATAATATAATCCGCGGTTTTTATAACATCAAGGTTATGTTCTATCACGACCACGCTGTTGCCCGTATCCACAAGCTGCTGCAGCACGTCGATGAGCCTGTGGACATCTGCCATATGGAGCCCTGTCGTCGGTTCGTCCAGGATGTACATGGTCCTGCCTGTGGCCCTCCTTGAGAGCTCGGTGGCAAGTTTTACACGCTGGGCTTCGCCTCCCGACAGTGTCGTTGCCGGCTGGCCAAGGCGAATATAACCCAGACCCACGTCATGCAATGTCTGGATCTTCTTTTGGATCCTGGGAATATTCCCGAAAAACTCAAGGGCTTCATCGACCGTCATGTCGAGGACATCGGCAATATTCTTTCCCTTATACCTGACATCCAGCGTCTCCCTGTTGTACCTTTTGCCCTTGCATACCTCACAGGGCACATAGATGTCAGGCAGAAAATGCATTTCTATCTTGATGATGCCGTCGCCGCTGCAGGCTTCGCATCTTCCGCCCCTGACATTAAAGCTGAACCTGCCGGCATTGTAGCCCCTCGTTTTCGCGTCCACGGTCTGGGCAAACAGGTCCCTGATAAGGTCGAACAGGCCCGTATAGGTGGCGGGATTGGATCTCGGCGTGCGTCCTATCGGGGACTGGTCTATGTTTATGACCTTGTCCAGGTGCTCCAGGCCAAGTATATCCCTGTGGAGTCCGGCCTTGGTTTTTGCCCGGTTCAGTACCGCGGCGAGTTTTTTATAGAGGATCTCGTTTATCAGCGAGCTCTTTCCCGAACCCGAAACGCCCGTCACGCAGGTAAAGACACCAAGAGGAATATCCACGTCAATATCCTTTAAATTGTTCTCCCTCGCGCCCAGGATCCTGAGGATCTTCCCGTTTGGCTTTCGTCTTTGTTCCGGTACCTCAATTCTTAGTTTCCCGCTCAGGTACTGGCCGGTTATCGAGTTGGGATTTTCCTTTATTTCTTCCACTGTTCCCTGGGCTATTACCCGGCCCCCGTTTTCACCTGCGCCCGGTCCCATGTCGATGATATGGTCTGCAGCGTACATGGTTTCCTCGTCATGTTCGACCACTATAAGCGTATTTCCCAGGTCTCTCAGCCTTTTAAGCGTACCAAGGAGCTTTTCGTTGTCCCTCTGGTGCAGGCCAATGCTTGGTTCGTCAAGGATATACAGGACACCCATAAGGCCGGAGCCGATCTGGGTCGCCAGGCGGATACGCTGGGCCTCTCCTCCTGACAGCGTAGCCGTGGCCCTGTGAAGCGTAAGATAGTTGAGTCCCACGTCCATCAGGAATTTAAGGCGGGCGTTTATTTCCTTCAGTATCTGGGAAGCAATAAGTTTTTCGCGGTCGGTGAGTTCCAGGTTTCTGAAGAACTCCACCGCCTCGCTTATGGACATCGCGCTTATTTCATATATGTTCTTCCCGCCTACGGTAACAGCCAGGCTTTCCTTTTTCAGGCGCTTCCCTTCGCATTCCGGACAGGGAATATTGCTCATGAAAGACTCGTAATACTCTTTCTGGTTCTCCGATTTGGTTTCCATGTAGCGGCGCTCCATGCTCCTGATAATGCCTTCAAAGGACGTCATGAAACTGCCGCTGCCGTATGCCCTTTCGTATTCCACTTTTATTTTCTCCTGGCCAGTTCCGTACAGGATCTTGTCCAGCACTTCCGGCGGGAGTTTTTCGACAGGAGTGTTAATATCGAATCCGTAATGTTTTGCCAGCGCCTCCAGGTACACACGGCTGAAACTATCCTCATCGGTGAAGTTCCAGCCCCCGATGGCAAGAGCGCCCTCGACGAGGGACTTGGATCTGTCTGTAATAACGAGATCCGGGTCAATTTTCATCAGGGTTCCCAGCCCGCTGCAATGGGGGCATGCCCCGTATGGATTATTGAAAGAGAACATCCTCGGTGTGAGTTCCTCGATGCTGATCCCGCATTCGGGGCACGAGAAGTTCTGGGAGAACAGCATTTCTTCCTTGCCGACGACATCAACAACGAGAAGCCCTCCTGAAAGGTTAATGCTTGTTTCTATCGAGTCCGTAAGGCGCTTTTGGATCCCCGGCCTTACTATAAGCCTGTCCACTACGATCTCGATGGTGTGCTTGCGGTTCTTGTCCAGCTTAATCTCGTCATTGATATCCATAACCTCGCCGTCGATGCGAATGCGGACATAGCCGTTCTTCCTTGCTTCCTGGATAAGTTTCGTGTACTCGCCCTTGCGGCCCCGTACCACGGGGGCGAGGATCTGGATGCGGGTTCCTTCCTCAAGGGCCATGACAGCGTCCACCATCTGGTCTACGGTCTGCTGGGCTATGACCTTACCGCACTGGGGACAATGGGGTATACCTATCCTGGCAAACAGGAGCCTGAAATAGTCATATATTTCGGTGACCGTTCCTACGGTCGACCGTGGGTTTTTGGACGTTGTTTTCTGATCAATGGATATGGCGGGAGAAAGGCCGTCGATGAATTCCACGTCGGGTTTTTCCATCAGGCCGAGGAACTGCCTTGCATAGGATGACAGGGATTCCATGTACCGTCTCTGGCCTTCGGCATATATGGTGTCAAAGGCCAGGGAGGATTTGCCCGAACCGCTCAGACCTGTGATGACCACCAGCTTGTCCCTCGGAATCTCCACGTCAATATTCTTCAGATTGTGCTCGCATGCGCCTTTTATATATATTTTGTCCTTCATGATACCGTCTTCCTGTTATTAAGATTTGACTGTTTTCTTATTTTAACCCAAAGTAATATCCATAACAACCGCCTGGATAATTATACCGAACATATGTACGGAAATCAATAAAAATATGTGGAAAGGG
>DUSJ01000123.1 GCA_012842645.1 Clostridiaceae bacterium
CGCGAAACATGGGCGCCAGGCCGTTCAAGGTCTTGTTCAGGGTCGTGTTTCCTACCCTGACCCCGACAATGTTCTCGCTGACTGTCATGACCTTTGTTACAGGCCTTTGCGCCATGTCTGCGCCGACCCTTTTGGGATATGACTCAATTAACCCTGAAATCGTACGCCTCGCGGGTTCTTCGAGCGCAGACGAGTCGTTCCCACAGGCAAGGGCAGCACTGCTGTCAATAATCCTGGCGATGTTTACCATCATATTGCTTTCAATACTTTCTGCTTACGAACGCAAAGGGCATTACCTCTCGGTTTCAAAAACAAAGGCAAGGCTTCAGAAGCAGAAGATTACCAATCCGGTGGCAAATGTTCTGGCGCATATCTACGCATATGTGCTGTTCGTAATCTACATGATACCGGTAGTGATGATCATACTGTTCTCGTTCCAGCCTTATACCTCAATCCGCATGAAAAATATTGACTTTAAAAACTGGACGCTGCTTAACTTCTTTGGCTCAGCCGATTACCAGTACATGACATCACGCGGCACCTACAAGACCCGTAAAGGTTCCATATCCGGATTGTTTTCCAACGAAGCAACCCTGGCGGGCATTAAGATCAGCTTTATCATGTCGGTTGCTGCAGCTGCGCTGGCTTGCGTCATTGTTGTCATAGTCTGCAATTATATCTTTAAGAACAGGAATAAGAAAACAAGCACTGTCCTGGAATACTGCCTCCTGTTCCCCTGGCTGCTGCCGACCATCCTGATTTGTTACTCCTACAGGGTTTTCTTTAACAACGAAACAATCTGGTACGTGGGCAACCTGAACCTCTATTATGCTGAAAGAGTGAGATTTCTGATTATCCTGGCGTATACGGTGGTTAGACTGCCGTTCTCGCTGAGAATGATCAAGGCAGCCTTCTATGCCATTGATGAAGAACTGGAGGATGCAGCGCGCAACCTCGGTGCAAGCGGACTGAGGACATTCCTTCAGGTCAAGCTGCCAATTATCCTGCCGAGTGTACTGGCAGTGTTCGCGCTTAATTTCAACTACCTGTTTACCGAGTATGATATGTCGGCCACATTCGCCAGCTCTTATGCGACAAGCTACGCTATGGTCATCCAGTCCATGACGAGGGAGGAAGGCCTGTACGGTTACAACGTCAACGCTTCCGGGCGCCGATGCGCATCCACGGTGTTCATTATGATAGTTTCCGGTATCATCCTGTATCTCGTATATGGGGTTGGCGGACGTGACCTTGGCGAACGCCTCGCGATCAGGGATAAACGCCGAAAACGCTGGCAGAAGATAAAAGCGCGTTTCCAGCGGGAACCCGTGCAAAGCACCACATGATCCAGGAGCATTAAGTTTTATATAAGCAAAAAAGCCCTTGACCAAGGGCTTTTTTGCATCTATGGGATACATATTACCGTACCAATCCACATCCCGGCCGTTTTATAAGCAGATCATCCCTGACATGGAGAAGCTGTACCCGGCCAACCGGATACCCTCGATGAGCGATTCGTCTTCCCCGCAGGGGAGCGGTCTGGCGGAGCATTCCATGGCTTGCAGAAGGTCGACGGATACTATATTTATTACAAACTCCGGCGCCTCTTAGATATTAATCACAGTATCCTTTTTCGTGCCATCGGACCTGTTGACCGCGGAAAAAGCAAGGAAAACCGGACAGGCCGTTAAAAAACGGGCAAGCAAGATAATTGCGAAAATAGGATTATAATAAAAAGTCGGCTCATAGTTTAAGCCGACATGGTCATAGAACATTTAAGCTTTGTACTTTATTATTGTCTTAGAAATACTTCTTCTTGCCCATTACTTCCTGTACCATCCTCAGGGCTTCGCCGAAGCGCTGGTAATGGACAACCTCGCGTTCCCTCAGGAAGCGGAGGGGATCGATGACATCAGGATCGTCCGCCATGCGGATCAGGTAGTCATATGTAGCCCTTGCTTTCTGTTCGGCGGCGAGGTCCTCGTTGAGGTTGGCAATAGGATCTTCCATGGACTCAATGTATGCCGCGGTGAACGGAACGCCGTTGGAATCGGAAGGATAAACGGCCCTGCCATGGATGGCATAAATCGTATCTACGTGCAGTTTTTCCAGTTCCTTCGGAGGTACCTTGTCCATGAGCTGATGTACCATGGTGCCTATTATTTCAAGATGCGCGAGTTCTTCGGTCCCTATATCATTCAGTATCGCTTTTGTTTCCTTGGTGGGCATCGAGAACCTCTGGCTCAGGTAGCGCAGCGATGCTGCCAGCTCTCCGTTAGGACCGCCGTACTGTGTGAGTATGTTAATAGCCATTCTGGGGTCCGGCTTCTTGATATTTACAGGGTACTGGGTCTTTTTCTCATAAAACCACATTGTTCATGCCTCCTTTGGGGTCCCATGGCCACGGATCGTTTATCCACTGCCAGCAGGTCGTGTTAGGCAGGTAACGCGGGGTCAGAGGCCCGTATTTAGCTTGATACTGACG
>DUSJ01000124.1 GCA_012842645.1 Clostridiaceae bacterium
AAAAGCGATATACTTCTTCTTGATGTCACACCACTAAGCCTTTCGATCGAAACGGTCGGCGGTGTTTCCACAAGGCTCATAGAACGGAACACAACTATTCCGGTACGTTATTCCAGAATATTTACCACGGCGGCGCCATTCCAGAGAAGCGTTGAAATAAACGTCCTGCAGGGCGAACGCCCCATGGCAAGGGATAATAAGTCCATAGGAAGGTTCAGGCTCAACGGGATAAAACCGGCGCCTGCCGGTATACCACAGATCGAGGTTACGTTCGATATCGATGTGAACGGTATTCTGAAAGTCTCGGCAAAAGACCTTGATACAGGAAAAGAACAATCCATCACAATAACAGATAACGAACGCATGACTGATGACGAGATAGAAAAGGCAATCCGCGACGCTCAGCAGTATGCCGCCCAGGACGGAATAAGGAAAAAAGCGCTGGAAATCAGCAGTGAAGCCAATAAGTGCCTGAACCGCGCCATGCAGGCGCTGAGCAAGGTGAAGAAAGAGTTGCCCAGGCAGGAAAAGAAACAGATCAAGGAAGACATTGCATACTTACAGAAACTGCTGTTGAGGGCAAAACCGGTCAACATGACCGAAAGCGATATACTGGCTATCCGGGATGCCATAAGGCGCTTAAGCATGAGCAGCGCCAGCGCATGCCGCATGGCGGGATTCAGTATCGACAGATAGCATAAGTTTGGGAGGACATGATATGCTGGAACTTAAAAATATTACAAAAACATATATTTCCCCGGGAGAGAGAGTTGAAGCGCTTAAGGGAATAGACCTGAAATTCCGCAACAGCGAGTTCGTTTCGATCCTCGGTCCGTCGGGCTGCGGCAAAACAACTCTGCTGAATATAATAGGTGGGCTTGACAGGTATACATCGGGAGACCTTGTCATCAACGGAAGATCCACAAAAGAGTATAAAGACAGGGATTGGGACGCGTACAGAAACCATTCGGTCGGATTCATCTTCCAGAGCTACAACCTCATACCACACCAGACGGTACTGGCAAACGTGGAGCTTTCGTTGACCCTCTCGGGCGTATCTAAGAAAGAACGCCGGAGGAGAGCCATGGAAGCCCTTGAAAAGGTCGGCCTCAAGGACCAGATGCGAAAAAAGCCGGCAGAAGTTTCGGGCGGGCAGATGCAGCGCGTAGCCATCGCCAGGGCCATTGTCAATAACCCTGATATAATCCTCGCCGACGAGCCCACGGGCGCCCTCGATACCGAAACGAGCAGGCAGGTTCTTGATATCCTCCAGGAGATCGCGAAGGACAGGCTTGTGATAATGGTTACTCACAACAAAGAGCTGGCGGAGAAATACTCTACCAGGATCGTAAAGATGCTTGACGGCAGGATTATAGACGACAGCAGGCCTCTTACTGCCGAAGAGGAGGAGAAAGAGGCAGCTATAGCGCTAAGTAAAACGAAAGAAACACATAAGAAGAAAAAGCCGTCCATGTCCATTGGCACATCTTTCGGTCTTTCGCTTAAAAACCTTTTTACCAAAAAAGGCAGGACTGCGCTGACCAGCTTTGCCGGCTCCATTGGTATTATCGGTATCGCGCTCATATATGCCGTTTCCCATGGTACTACGGCATTTATCGATTATGTCCAGGAAGAGACCCTGTCGTCTTATCCGCTGACCATAGAGGCACAGAATGTGGATGTCACCACCCTGCTGACTACATTCATGGGGAAAGCCAGGTCCATATCCGAGCATGAGAACGACGCCATTTACCAGAAAGCCATGCTCTATGAGATGACAAACGCGATGAATTCCCTTGAAACCAATAAAAACGACCTGAAAGCATTCATGAAATATATTGAGGAACAGCGCGCCGATGAAAACAGCAAGCTGTATCCGGCCCTGGCTGGCGTTCAGTATACTTATGACACTGACCTGCTCATCTATACGAAGAATGTGGACGGCTCCATCATACGTTCGGATACTGAAGAACTGACCATGGAACTTATGAAAAAATACGCCGGAGTAGACATGTATTCCATGAAAGCAATGCGCGAGCGGTCGATAATGGGCAGCATGTCCTCGGCGATGACATCAAGCTTCAAACTGTGGAAAGAATTGCTTTCAGGCAGGGACGGAGAACTCATAAATGATGTAATAAGGAAACAGTATGACGTAATATACGGTCACTGGCCCGAAAATTACAATGAGATTATTCTGTTTGTCGATGAGAAAAATGAGATTGATGATATGACCCTGTATGCATTGGGCCTTAAATCGGAAGAAGAAATGAAAGAACTCATGGAGGCTTCAGTCAACGGAAAGGTCATTGATTACGAGATAAAGAAATGGTCCTATGAAGAAATCTGCAATATGGACTTCCGTACCATACTGAGCTCGGACTGCTATACCTATGATGACAAATCCGGGACATATACAGACCTGCGTGAAACCGAGGCAGGACTCAAATACCTGTACGACAATGCCCTGAACCTTCGTGTTGTAGGTATCGCCAAACCAAGCGAAAATGCCGTTGCCGCGGCATCAAGAAGCTGGATAGGCTATACTAAGAAGCTGACAGAATACATTATGAATCACGCAAATGAGTCCCAGGCAGTAAAAGCCCAGAAAGAAAATCCGTCCATCGATATATTTTCAGGTCTTCCGTTTAAAGAAACAGACGAAAACATGAATACCGAAAAGAAAGCCAAAGAGTTCAGGGAACATGTTTCATCCCTTGATACTGCCGGGAAGGCTTCAACATATGTAAAAATAATGAGCATTCCTTCGGAAGACGCTATCAACCAGTTTGTGGCAGGCACCCTTGCAGGCATGTCACGGGCTGACATCGAAGCTGCAATGATTCCTGCCATAACAGAGCAAACTGGCATGGATCAGGAAACGGTTGCCGGATATATTTCTTCAATGAGCGATGAAGATCTTAACGAACTTTTCACACAGGGCCTCGTCCAGCAGTTCAGGGCCCGGTATGCCGAACAGGTAAAACAGCAGATGAGCTCAATGACCACCGAGCAGCTTGCCTATGCGTTGGATGCGGCGCTAAACCAGTATACGGACGAGCAATGCGCGGCATATTACGACGAGGTCCTCGAGTTCTCGGATTCCACATATGAAGAAAACATGAAAAAGCTCGGCAATGTTGATCTCGAAAATCCTGCGACAATCAATCTCTATGCGTCATCCTTTGCAAACAAGGATGTTATAGAAGAAGTTATCGCTGAATATAACGAAAAGGTGGACGATTTATCGGAAATCAAGTATACCGACTATGTCGGGCTCATGATGTCGTCAGTGACCACTATCATCAATGCCATCACGTATGTGCTTATAGCGTTTGTCGCGGTTTCGCTCGTGGTTTCGTCCATAATGATAGGCGTTATCACGCTGATCTCGGTACAGGAGCGCACCAAGGAGATTGGTATCCTCCGTTCAATCGGCGCTTCCAAGAGGAATGTTTCCAGCATGTTCACCGCGGAGACTGTTATCATTGGATTTACTTCGGGCTTGCTTGGCGTGCTGATAACTTACCTGCTTTGCATACCCATTAACCTTATCCTGCACCGCCTGACCGGGCTGAAGAACCTTACGGCAATCCTGCCGCCCCAGACAGCCGTTGTTTTAGTGGCAATCAGTATGCTGCTTACGCTGATTGCAGGGATTATACCT
>DUSJ01000125.1 GCA_012842645.1 Clostridiaceae bacterium
ATTGCGACACGGGATGCATGTTCTATAATGCCGATAACATGGACCGGCCGGATATAGAACTGCTTCTCTATGATTAACCCGGATGAAGCAGGGGGACGGTTCCTCTGCTTCATTTTTACATATATTGGCAAAACGAGGTGCCCTCTCCGTAGAAATTCTCCAAGGTACCCGAGTTTGCAAAATCAATGTCCTCATTATGCGGCATTCCATCGCTGGCGCTCCATGCCCCTACGTGCGGTATTTTTCTCACGGGTACCTCCTTATTTCCCGTATACTCATCTCCAAGTGGCCATTTCCTTCGAAGCGTTCCGAATTTTCTTCCCATAGAAACCTTGTATCCGCTTTTCTGAATAGTAAAACAGCATAATTCTAAAAAATGGAAGAATGAAGCAAAGGAACCGTCCCCCTGCTTCACACTTGAAGAAACAGGGTAAATATAGTATAATGTAATCGATTACATGCGGGAAGTGTTATCTGATGGCTTCAACGATCAAAGATGTCGCAAAAAAAGCCGGAGTATCTACTGCGACGGTCTCCAGGGTTATAAACGGAGATCCGAGGATCAGCAGCAAAACAAGGGAAAAAGTCTTAAAGTGCATTCATGAACTGGATTATAAAATAAATAACATAGCGCGCAGCCTTAAAACCAGCAAAACCTACACCATCGGGTTTATCTGCCCGGAGCTGGCCAACACCTTTTTTATGACCGTAGCCAAGGGCGTGGAGGACGAGCTCAGGAAATACGGGTATTCGGTAATCGTATGTAATTCGAATGAAAGCGTGGAAGAAGAAAAAGAACGGATAAAGCTGCTGCTGGAAAAGTGCGTGGACGGCGCCATTATCATACCGGCAAGCCATTCAGGAGCGCATTTTAAAGCCCTTGCCGACCAGGAAATCCCGGTAGTGCTGGTGGACAGGCTTGTGGAAGATTTTTCGACCGATGCCGTGTTGGTTGACAATATAAACGGAAGCTATGCCGCAGTTGAACACCTGATCAATTCAGGATACCGCAGGATAGGATACATTGGCGGCGATATAAGGTTTACGTCCGCGAAGGAAAGGGATGAAGGCTATAAACGCGCTTTGAGGGATTATTGCATCCCCATGGACGATTCCATCATCAAGTATGGGGATTACCATATACAGAGCGGTTATGACAAGATGAAAGAACTGATGGAGGAGGAAGAACCTCCGGAAATCGTTTTTATATCAAATTACTACATGCATGTCGGAGCTACAAAGTTTTTGATTGAGCAAAAGGAAGCGATCCGCAGGAAAATTGCGATAGCCAGTTTTGACGATATGGAGCTGGCCTCGCTGCTTGAATTCTGCAAGGTCCTAGTAAGCCAGCCGATGCTTGAGATAGGCAGCAAGGCAGCAAACATGCTTATTCAACGTATTAACGACAGCAAAGGTCATGATCCCCAGATTGTCCGCTTAAAAACTCAGCTTATAGTAAAGCAGGAATGATCCGCATAAAAAGAACCAGTTAATATAACCGTTTTCTGCGGTGCAAACCGTGATTATATTATACTCACCAATGTAATCGATTGCACAGAAAGGGAGGTTTCTATGAACGGAAATGATTTTTTAAAAATGAATGAACCTGTAAACAGACTACAGGGGGCAATGCCCAAAATCGGAATCCGCCCGGTTATTGACGGGCGTCGCAGGGGAGTCAGGGAATCCCTTGAAGAGCAGACAATGAACATGGCAAAAGCCGCGGCAAAGCTGATCACTGAAAACCTGAGGCATTCCAACGGGCTTCCTGTCGAATGCGTGATCGCCGATACCTGCATCGGCGGCGTGGCCGAGGCTGCCCGCTGTGCTGAAAAATTCGCCCGGGAAGGTGTCGGAGTTTCACTTACAGTCACACCATGCTGGTGCTACGGATCGGAAACCATGGACATGGATCCCTACACTCCAAAAGCTGTCTGGGGCTTCAACGGGACAGAAAGGCCCGGGGCTGTTTACCTGGCAGCAGTTCTGGCTGCGCACAATCAAAAGGGCCTGCCTGCGTTCGGAATTTACGGCCGCGACGTCCAGGATGCCGGGGATACCAATATTCCAGATGATGTAAAGGAAAAAATACTGAGATTTGCAAAAGCAGGCCTTGCGGTTGCCACCATGAGAGGAAAATCCTATCTTTCCATGGGTAACGTATCCATGGGAATAGCAGGCTCCATGATCAACGAAGACTTCTTCCAGAATTATCTCGGCATGCGCAACGAATATGTGGACATGAGCGAGTTCATCAGGAGGATGGATGAAGAGATCTACGATAAGGAAGAGTTTGAAAGAGCGCTGAGATGGGTCAGGGAAAACTGCAAAGAGGGCAAGGACATAAATCCGCCTGAAATCCAGCAGAGCAGGGAGAGAAAGGACAGGAACTGGGAATTCGTTGTCAAGATGACCATGATAGCAAGAGACCTGATGATAGGAAACCCGAAACTTGCCGAACTGGGCTTTGGTGAGGAAGCATTGGGACATAACGCTATTCTTTCTGGTTTCCAGGGTCAGAGACAATGGACGGACCATTTCCCCAACGGCGACTTTATGGAAGCCATACTGAACTCCTCCTTTGACTGGAACGGAATCAGGGAGGCCTTCGTCGTGGCGACCGAGAACGATAACCTGAATGGCGTCGCCATGCTGTTCGGGCATCTTCTTACCAATACGGCCCAGGTTTTCGCAGATGTCCGTACATACTGGAGCCCTGAGGCTGTCAAGCGCGTTACAGGGAAGGAACTCAGCGGATTGGCTGAAAACGGAATAATCCATCTCATCAACTCAGGAGCGGCCGCCCTCGATGGATCAGGACAACAGTCCATTGACGGCAAGCCTGCAATGAAGCCTTTCTGGGATATTACACCCGAAGAAGCGAAGAAATGCCTTGACGCGACGACCTGGGAGCCTGCCAACGTAGGATATTTCAGAGGCGGTGGCTTCTCATCGTACTTTGTCACCAGGGGCGGAATGCCCATTACTATGACCAGGATCAACCTGGTGAAGGGCCTGGGTCCTGTTCTCCAGATAGCGGAAGGCTATACCTGTGATCTGCCCGAAGACGTGGATGCAATTCTTCAGAAGCGTACAGATCCCACATGGCCCACTACATGGTTCGCACCGAGACTTACAGGAAAAGGAGCCTTTAAGGATGTGTACTCGGTTATGGCCAACTGGGGCGCCAATCACGGAGCATTCAGCTATGGACATATCGGAGCGGATCTGATAACGCTCGCATCGATGCTGAGGATACCTGTCAGCATGCATAATGTACCGGAGGAAAAAATCTTCAGGCCGAGCGCCTGGAATGCATTCGGCACAAATGACCTTGAAGGGGCTGATTACAGGGCATGCGAAAACTTCGGTCCATTGTACGGGAAAAAGTAAATCAAAAGGTGGTGCTGTACATGCCGGACGCAGTTAAAATGCTGGCTTTTGATC
>DUSJ01000126.1 GCA_012842645.1 Clostridiaceae bacterium
GATCAGCCTGCTTGAACCGGTTATGCATACGGTACTGCTTCTGCTCGTCACAGGATACCTGGTGGACGGCTCGTTCAACCCGTTTTTGTATTTCCGGTTTTAGCAAAGAGGTATTTTTATGGGGAAAAACTTAAAAAACATCGCGGTTATAATTTGCTTTGTTTCTGTTCTCGCAGGTATGACGGCCGCCAACATCATAAAAGCCGATGCGGATCTTTCATACAGTGAGAGAAGAAAGCTTGCGGTCTTACCGCAGTATTCCTTTCAGAAGCTCATATCAGGGGATCTCTTTGAAGAGTTCGAAAAATATTCGCTGGACCAGTTTGTTCTCAGGGATGGCTTCAGGAGCCTTAAAGCCGTGGGAACATATTACCTGTTCCGGAAAGCTGACAACAATGATATTTATGTCGTTGACGGACATATAAGCAAGATCCTTTACCCAATGAATGAAAAATCAGTGGCCAATATGGCTAAAAAGCTGAACGATATCTATGAGAGATATCTTAAGGGAATGAACGTATACTATTCCGTGATTCCCGACAAGAATTATTTCCTGGCTGCAGAATACGGCTATCCGCAAATCGACTATGGCAGAATGATTGGGATCCTTGGCCGGCAGATCACGGATATGGACTATATTGATCTGTTCGATTCCTTATCCATTGATGACTATTATAAAACTGACATCCACTGGAGCCAGGACAGGATCATAGATGCGGCCAACAAACTCCTTGACCGTATGGGCACCGAAGTCCGGATCAGCAAAAGCCAGTTTTCCGAAAAAGAATTATATCCCTTCTATGGTTCCTATGCAGGGCAATATGCCCTGGGCGCGGCCCCTGACAAGCTTGTGTATCTTACCAATGAAATGCTTGAAAAGGCAGTCGTTTATGATCATGAAAAAAGAACCCAAACAAGCGTTTATGTCCCGGACAGGTTCACAGGCATGGATCCGTACGATGTTTTCCTTTCGGGCGCTAAGGCCCTGCTTGAGATCACTAACCCGGAGAACCCCGACGGCAGGGAGCTGATCCTGTTCCGGGATTCCTTCGGAAGCAGCATCGCTCCGCTCCTCCTTGCAGGTTATTCAAAAATAACACTGGTCGATCTTCGCTACATTTCATCAGAAATCCTGGGGAAGTATATAGATTTCTCGGAAAACCAGGATGTATTGTTCCTGTATAACACGATGATCATCAACAACAGCTACATGCTGAAATGAGCAAAATACTCCGTCAGACTGTATAAAAACTGAATTGCAATCCGTACTCCGCTTTAAATCGCATGCAGGCGCGCCGCTTTTTACAGCCCTGCGGAGGCATTTCAGATCTGAACAGTATGCACAAAATTAATCTTCCTGTCCCAGGCACACGTTGACAAAAGGAGAATATGTAATATAATGATAATAACAATATGATATTATCAATATGTTATTATCATATTGAAACTGAGGTGAAGATATGGGGAGTGAAATAAGGGACAGGAACGGCCTGACAGAGGAGCAGTATCTTGCGGCATACGACGCAAGCAGGTATGAAAGGCCGTCAGTAACAGTAGATATTCTTGTTTTTACGGTGACCGAAGGTGAAAAGGAAAATTACAGGAAGCTTTCGGAAAAAGAACTGAGGATATTGCTTATAAAGAGGGGAGAGCACCCATTCCTGGGTAAGTGGGCCCTGCCCGGCGGATTCGTAAAAATGGACGAGAGCCTCGATGAGGCTGCCATACGTGAACTGAAAGAGGAAACCAACATCGATAACATTTACATGGAACAGCTCTATACCTGGGGAGACGTGGGGAGGGATCCCAGAACAAGGGTTATCAGCACCGCTTACATGTCGCTGGCCGACAGTTCGACCCTGAACATAAAAGCAAGCGATGACGCGGACGATGCCAAATGGTTCACCGTATCGGCAAAAACGTTCCAGGAACAGAAAGATGTTACCGAAAACGGCTACATCATCCGGCAGATGATAAAATTGAATTTAACGGGCGACGAGGAAGAATTATCGGCAATAATAAGGAAAGTGAAAACTGTCGACGGAAAGGTGACAAGAATAGCAAGGGAGATCGTGGAATCCGAAGGACTGGCCTTCGACCATGCAAAGATCATAGAATATGGCCTTGAGCGCCTGAGAAACAAGATAGAGTATACCGACATCGCCTTCAACCTCATGCCTGAACTGTTCACCCTGACCGAGCTGCAGCAGGTCTACGAGGTGATCCTAGGCAAGGAACTTTTGAAAGCCAATTTCAGAAGGAAAATAGCCGGGATGGTCGTCGAGACCAACAAGTATTCCAGGGAATCAGGCCACAGGCCATCCAAGCTGTTCAGGTTCAATCCCAACTGGATCAGTATGTCAGAGTAGAAGAGGAGGTTATTATCATGACGGAAAAAGCAATTAAAAGTCTTGGCGAGATAAACGATATGATCGGAAAACTGCCTGCCGTTAAAATGGAGGATCTTGACAGCAAAAAGACAGCCCTCGTGATCGTGGACATGATCAACGGTTTCGTACGCGAGGGGCCCCTGATGAGCGGGAGAGTTGAAGCCATTATTCCGGAAATAGTCAGACTGTCAAAAAAATGCGACAACTTTGACATAAAAAAGGTTGCATTCGCAGATAATCATACCGATGCATCTCCCGAGTTCGGATCATACCCGAAACACTGCATAAAGGGAACCGGCGAAAGCGAGGTAGTGGACGAGATTAAGGAAGCTGGCGGGTATACCCTCATACCAAAGAACTCGACCAACGGTTTCCACGAGGAAGCTTTCCAGGAGTGGCTCAAAAATAACCCGGAAACGGATACCTTTATAGTAACCGGCTGCTGCACCGACATCTGCGTCCAGCAGTTTGCCATAACCCTCAAGACATGGTTCAACATGAACGATAAACAATCCAGGGTAATTGTTCCCGTGAACGCCGTTGAGACATATGACCTTGGATCTCATAACGCTGAACTTATGAACGTCATGGCGTTATACAATATGCTGATCAACGGCGTGGAAGTCGTAAAAGGAGTGGAATGAATGGATGATATGAAGCTGACCCTGCTGACAGATTTTTACGAACTGACGATGGCAAACGGCTATTTCGCCAACGGCATGAAAGACAAGATCGCGTATTTCGATATGTTTTTCAGAAATATACCGGACGAGGGCGGCTTTGCCATAATGGCCGGAATCGAACAGCTCATTGAGTACCTGAGTGATCTTAAATTCACCGATGAGGATATAGAATTCTTAAGATCAAAAAATATCTTTGATGAGGAATTCCTGCAATACCTGAAGAATTTCAGATTTACCTGCGATGTATGGGCAGTTCCAGAAGGGACCCCCATTTTTCCCAACGAACCTATCGTTATAGTGAGAGGACCTGTCATCGAGGCCCAGTTCATTGAAACAATGGTCCTCCTGATCATAAACCATCAGAGCCTCGTTGCCACCAAAGCGAACCGCATCGTAAGAGCTTCCCAGGGCAGGGCTGTCATGGAATTCGGTTCCAGGAGAGCCCAGGGAACCGCGGCTGCCATCTATGGCGCAAGGGCGGCTTATATCGGCGGATGCGTGGGTACGGCCTGCACCATAAGCGATAAAGAGTTCGGTGTTCCCGCCCTTGGAACCATGGCCCACAGCTGGGTGCAGATGTTCCCTACTGAACTGGACGCTTTCCGCGCTTACGCCAGGACATATCCGTCCGAATGCACGCTTTTGGTTGATACCTACAATGTCCTCAAGTCCGGTGTTCCCAACGCCATAAAGGTGTTCAGAGAGGAGATCGTTCCCAGGGGATTCAGGCCAAAGGGCATAAGGATCGATTCGGGGGACATAACCTACCTTTCCAAGAAAGCGAGGAAGATGCTTGATGAAGCAGGCTTCAAAGACTGCAAGATCATAGCGTCCAATTCCCTTGACGAGTACGTCATAAGGGACATGATCATCCATGGCGCCCAGGTTGACCTGTTCGGTGTGGGCGAACGCCTTATAACCTCAAAAACCTCGCCGGTTTTTGACGGCGTCTACAAACTGGTGGCTGTAGAAGAAAACGGCAGGATAGTCCCCAGGATAAAGGTCAGCGAAAACACGGCGAAAATAACGAATCCCGGGTTCAAGACCCTCTGGAGGTTTTTTGACAATGAAACGGGAACAGCTATAGCCGACCTTATCTCGGAACATGACGAAGTGATAGACGAAAGCCAGCCATATGAACTCTTCGATCCCGAATTTACCTGGAAAAGAAAGACCGTGACCAACTTCAGGGCTGAAAAGCTTTTAGTGAAGATATTCGATAAAGGCAGATGCGTGTATGAGAGCCCGAAACTGGAGGATATCCGCCGGCAGTGCATGGAAAAGGTTGATAAACTCTGGGATGAAGTCAAGAGGTTTGAGTATCCCCACAGGTATTATGTGGACCTTTCACTTAAGCTTTGGAACATTAAGGACAGGTTGCTCAAGGAATATTCGAAGGTATGATTAATATAGCTCTGAACAGTATGCTCTGATGACGCATGTCAGGCGTTCGGCTCAGCAGTTTTGGGCGGAGCGCCGATCCGGGCTTTATCCTTGTACATAAGACTGTCCACATGGTTCAGAACCACATCGAAGCTCTTGCCCTCGGAGGGATCATAGAGGTCATAACCGATGCTGACACTTAAATCCCAGGTCTTGAGACCGGACTTGTTGAACTGTTCGATTGCGGACCGGAACCGTTTGACTGCCGCCGTGATATCGTCATAGCTGTTGGCGCTCATGACGACTATGAATTCGTCCCCACCGTATCGTGAAATGAACTCTCCGGAACGGAAGGAAGTTCTCAGGAGCTTTGCCAGCGCAATCAAAACCTCGTCTCCCGCCGCATGCCCCAGGGTGTCGTTGATTTGTTTGAACTGATTGATATCTATCATTATTATGCCGTATTTCTCGTTGTTGCGCCTGCCCCGCATATGGTTGGCCAGGAATTCGTTGAGTTGTCTCCTGTTATAAAGGTTGGTCAGATAGTCGGTCCCCATTCGCTGACTCTGGATGAAAAGGTATATTATAAAAATCGCAAGTGTGGTTCCGACCCAGCTGAGAGCAATTCCATATATTAGGATCGAAATAATGCTGGTGATGATGGTGGGCACGGCAAAGAAAACCATCGGCATAAAATGGTCGGGACGAATCCTCTTCCTGTTGACGATTATCATGACGTACGTGACCACAAGCATCGAAAAGCAAACCAGTACATATGGATAGAACAGCGGCCCGCGATGATAGCAGTTGTTTTCATCAAGGTAGAACAGGTGACAGGTCACAGTATTTATGATTATAAAAGCCGAGCATACGAGTATCAGGGGTCTGATTATTTTTTCGTATTTTTCAAGCTTTTTTTCATCCCTGAATATATTGTACATGATGTAAAGAAACCAGATATAGGTCAGGACAGGCAGAGCGACAAAGGATATGGAAGAAAAAAACTGGTTAACCACATAACTGAACCAGCCGGGTACATTTTCAAGGGCCCAGGCGACAGAATCGGACAAGCATAATAAAATATTTGTATAAACCATTAACAGAAATAGCCGCTCACGCGTCAGATGCCTGTTGAATTGCTGATTTTCATTGATTGCGATAACTATCAGGAGGGCTGCGGCAAATAAATTAATTATTACCTGCAGTACGGTATCGATATCGAATACCTCCTGTCCTTCCAACGTAACAGACCTATTATAATTAATTTGGATATATTATGCAAGTTGTATTATGGTCCTGAGACCTATTTATTTCTTATTTTTCCAATTGAAATTCAGGCTGACATCCTGACAGGAAATTATTTTTATATCCTGAAGCAGGCATCTAAGGGATGTTTATGATGACTTTATAAATCGAATACTTTGTTATTTTATTGACAATGTAATGATAAACAGCTATAATAAAAAAATGAAGAATAAGCAAGCTGCAAACCTGAGCACAAGTGTTATTCCGGGCTGCGCGCGGCACCGCCGGGCGCAGTGAAGAATCTCTGAAGCAAAGGACATGCAGCTTAAAGCAAGCTGAAATAGCGGCTCCTGACGCATTTGGGTTAGTCCCGGGTGGAAAGGTGGCGGATAAACAGGAAATCAGGAAATAGTGATCCGTACCTTTCGGTACGGATTTTTTGCTATAAACTCAGGCTATATCGGCTGTTGCCTGCTGCGATTCATAGCTCCGTGAAAACATTCTGTTTTCAAGTTGCGCCCGCTTCGCAGTCCCTGCTGCGCTTTGAATCGCAGCAGGCACGCCGCCCGAGAGTTACGTGTACATTCCTTAGCACAGCAAAGAATCTCCCGGATTTCCTGTTATCAAAAAGGAGGACATATGGAAAACAGGATAGCAGTGATCAGCATAATAGTAGAAGACATCTCAGTCTCCTCCAGAGTTAACGAACTTCTCCATGAATACAGCCAGTACGTGGTGGGGAGAATGGGAATACCGTACAAGGAACGCGGAGTTTCTATTATCTGTGTTGTTCTGGATGCCCCCGGTGATATAACCAGCGCCCTTTCGGGAAAACTCGGAATGCTTAAGGGAGTTTCCGCGAAGACAGTCGTTGCAAAAACCAAAGCCTGAAAGGAAGGATATTCATGACAAAACTATTATCTTTGCTGCTGATCACGGTACTCTTAAGTACCGCTTTGGCCGGGTGCGGAAAAGTACCGGAAAGCCAGGCAACACCCGATGCCAAAATAACGCCCGCTGCGACACCGTCAAAAGAAGCCGCACCTTCCCCTTCTTCGGAAAAACCCGCGGAGC
>DUSJ01000012.1 GCA_012842645.1 Clostridiaceae bacterium
ATGCCTGGGCTATCAGGTCTGCGCAGCTCTTTGAAACGTCGTAGGGATGGCTTCCGCAGAGGGGCATATCCTCGGTATAGGGGAGCCGGGCCTGATCCCCGTAGGCTTTATCGCTCGAAGCCACCACTATGCGCCTGACGAGAGGGCTTTTTCTTGACGCCTCAAGCAGGTTGTATGTGCCGCGGATATTGGCCTCGAATGTGCTCAGCGGGTTCCTGTTGGCAATCCCGACTATGGCCTGGGCTGCCACATGAAATACGGTATCGATCTCGTACTCACCGAGAATCCGCTCCAGCAGCGGCTCATCCTCAAGGGCTCCGACGACTGTGTTTATCTTTTTATATTCATCCCCGCTGTAAAGCCAGGATTGGGGCACATTGTCCCTCACAAGCCCGGTGACGCTGGCCCCCAGCCTGACCAGCTCTTTTGTCAGCCAGCTTCCCAGGAACCCGGTACATCCGGTTATAAAAACATTTTTACCTTTCCAGAATTCCATAATGCTTTACCATACCTTCCATGGATATTTTTGGCCCGCGTACAGCATATTGATCTTAAGGATATCGCCATAGGTGTCGCAGGCGGTCCAGAAACCGTCATGGAAATAGACGGCCAGCTGCCCGTCCCGGGCAAGGTTTTTCAGCGGTTCCTGCTCCAGGACACAGTTGGTGTCGTCGGTTATATAATCGAAAATGGCCGGTTCGAAAACAAAGAAGCCTCCGTTTATGAGTCCGCCGGAACTTTCCTTTTCCCTGAATGACGTGGCTATGCCGTTTTCGACAGTCAGTACGCCATATTGCGTCTTCTTGTTGATTCCTGTTACGGTGGCTATCCTGCCCATTTTCCTGTGATATGCAAGGAGCTTTCTTAAATCGACATTTGACAGGCCATCGCCGTATGTCAGCATGAAAGTCTCGTTGCCGATATACTTTCTCGCCCTTTTTATACGGCCGCCTGTCATGGTGTCAATTCCGGTGTCCAAAAAAGTAATATTAAAGGTTTCGTTTTCATTCAGAAGCCGGATGCTGCCGCTTCCCGTATCAAGCACGAAATCATGCTGTTTCCAGTTGTAGTCGATAAAATACTCCTTGATCTTTTCGCCCTTGTATCCCAGCAAAAGTATGAAATCATTAAATCCGAAATATTTGTAGTTCATCATGATATGCCAGAGCATCGGCTTGCCGCACACCGGGGCCATAGGCTTAGGCATGTCCTCGGTGAGCTCGTACATCCTTAGTCCCTTGCCTCCGCATAGTATGACTACTTTCATCCCTTTTCCTCCAAGCAATGGCTGTACCTTTACTAATATCTTATGTGGGGGGATGTCCCGGGGTGATAGTTTAAAACAGCATGTTATTGGCCGGCAAAATGAGGTAGAATACAATTGTGACGTGCTGCGTCCGTTCTCAGTCAGCAAAAGTTTCAAACGTCCGGCGCAGCCGCTTTTTTAAACCATAATGATGGAGGAAGAAGATATGATAAATTTCACTTTCCGAAATCCTACGAAAATAATTTTTGGAAAAGATACCGAATACCTGGTCGGCAAGGAGACAAAGGCTTACAGCAGCAGGATACTTCTGCATTACGGCGGAGGAAGCATTAAAAGAAACGGGCTTTATGACAGGGTCAGGAAATCCCTTGATGAAGCAGGCATCGAGGTCTATGAACTCTCCGGGGTTCTGCCGAATCCTCGTCTCACGCTGGTCCAGGAAGGCATAAGGATTTGCCGTGAGAAGGGGATAAACTTCATCCTCGCCGTAGGCGGAGGAAGCGTTATCGATTCGGCAAAGGCCATCGCAGTAGGCGTACCTTACAAGGGAAATGTCTGGGATTTCTACTCCGGAAAGGCTGTTCCGGGCGAAGCTCTGCCGGTTGGAGTTGTCCTGACCATACCTGCCGCCGGAAGCGAATCAAGCAACAGCTCGGTCATTACCAACGAAGACGGCTGGTATAAGAGAGGTCTCACCGACGATTCGATCTATCCCGCATTTGCCATTATGAACCCGGAGGTCACATTCACCCTGCCTGATTATCAGACTGCCTGCGGAGCTTCGGACATTATGGCCCATATCATGGAGCGCTACTTTACGAACACCCGGGATGTCGAGCTTATTGACAGGCTTTGTGAAGCTACATTGAAGACAATGATCCTAAATGTGCCCCGAGCCCTTAAGAACCCCACCGACTATGCAGCCAGGGCCGAGATAATGTGGGCCGGGACAGTAGCCCACAACAATCTGCTCAGCACTGGAAGGATCGGCGACTGGGCTTCCCACGGTATCGAGCACGAACTGAGCGCTATATATGACATCGCCCACGGCGCCGGGCTGTCCATAGTGTTCCCCGCCTGGATGAAGTATGTGTATAAGCATGATATAAGCAGGTTCGCCCAGTATGCCCACAGGGTATGGAACGTGGACTATAACGTCTTCAATCCCG
>DUSJ01000127.1 GCA_012842645.1 Clostridiaceae bacterium
CGGACAGGATCTGCGCTTACATAAAGTGCATTGAGGAACTGAAAGCCGGGAACGGAGAGTTCCTGAAAGCCCAGCAGGCCATAAAAAAAAGGATAGAGGCAATTAATCTGCCCGAGGTAAGATATTTCATGGATCATTTCGTGGAAAACTTTTCTCTTACTCTGGACGAACTGAACTGAGCCTTCCGATCACTCTCCTTCGGGGAACAGGCACGCGATTCTCTTACCATAATTTATGCCTCGGGACATGAAGCTGATGACTTATATTTAAAAGAAAACGGAGGGAAAAACATGAAAGCTGTGATCACAGTAATAGGCTGTGACAGGATAGGCATAATCGCATCCATTACGGGGATATTGGCAAAAGCGAACGTCAATATTCTTGACATCTCGCAGACCATAATGCAGAACATATTCAGCATGATCATGCTGGTGGACATAGCAAAAATGAACTGTGAATTCGCAGAGCTCAGCGACAGGCTTACGGAAGCCGGGAAAGACCTCGGGGTAGACGTCAGGATTCAGAAGGAAGAGATCTTCACGAGCATGCATCGTATATGACCGCTCCTCAGGTCCGTGTATCGCTTAAATCTCATGCAGGCACGCCGCTTAACACGGTTTGCATTTTCTGCAGTTACAGCCTGCAGCGATTTATCGCAGGGGACTAAAGCCGCGACTTCCCCGCTGTACGTGCTTCGTTATAAAACACGATACAAGCCCTCCGGTATATAGCGGATAAAATAAACGACAACAGCTTAGTTATAAGGAAGAGGAGATAAGATGTTTAATCTGAACGAGATATTGGAAACCGTCGATATGATATCCCGGGAAAACCTCGATATCCGCACCATCACCATGGGAATTTCGCTCAGGGACTGCGTAACCGGGAGCAGCAAGACCACCATGACAAGGATTTACGATAAAATAACGCGGCTGGCGAAAGACCTGGTCAAAACCGGGGAAGATATCGAGAGGGATTTCGGTATCCCGATAATAAACAAGAGAATTTCGGTGACGCCCATTGCCCTGATCGCCGAAAGCTGCGAGGAGGAAAATTACGCGGTATTTGCAAAAGTCCTGGACGATGCGGCCAGGGCTGTCGGAGTGAATTTCATAGGCGGATTCTCAGCTCTCGTACACAAAGGCTTTACAAAAGGCGATAAACTGTTGATAGACTCGATTCCCGAAGCGCTCTCCACCACCGAGCGGGTATGCTCGTCGGTAAACGTGGCTACGACCAGGGCCGGCATCAACATGGACGCGGTAAAGCAGATGGGCCATGTTATAAAGGAATGCGCTGAAAGGACAAAGGACAGCGGCGGCTCGGCATGTTCCAAGCTCGTTGTCTTTGCGAATGTGCCCGAGGACAACCCTTTCATGGCAGGAGCGTTCCACGGCATAGGGGAGCCTGAGTGCGTCATTAACGTGGGAGTCAGCGGGCCCGGGGTTATGGCCCACGCCCTTAAATCCCTCAAAGGCGCCGATCTTGGCACAGTTGCCGAGACCATAAAAAAGACCGCTTTCAAGATTACCCGCATGGGACAGCTTGTTGCCCGGGAAGCATCTCAGCGGCTCAATGTGCCTTTCGGGATAGTTGACCTGTCCCTTGCCCCCACGCCGGCTGTGGGAGACAGCGTGGCGCATATCCTTGAAGCCATGGGCCTGGAACGCTGCGGCGCTCATGGAACCACTGCAGCGCTTGCTCTCCTGAACGATGCCGTGAAAAAGGGCGGAGTCATGGCCAGCTCATACGTGGGCGGCCTCAGCGGGGCTTTCATCCCGGTCAGCGAAGACGCGGGAATGACTGACGCCGCCATATGCGGAGCCCTGAACATAGAAAAGCTTGAAGCCATGACCTGTGTCTGCTCGGTGGGTCTGGATATGATAGCCATTCCGGGCGACACCCCTGCGTCAACCATCTCGGCCATTATTGCCGATGAGGCTGCCATAGGGGTTATCAACAACAAGACTACTGCGGTGCGCATAATACCTGTTCCCGGTATGAAGGAAGGGGACGTGGTGGAGTACGGCGGACTGTTCGGAAGAGCCCCTGTCATGCGAGTCAACCCCTTCTCGGCCGAAGAGTTCATCAGCCGGGGAGGCCGTATCCCCGCCCCGCTCCAAAGCCTCAAAAACTGAATGAGCAAAGGGGACGTACACTTTTACTCATTTTGAGTAATGGGGCAGGTAATATTCTCCTGTGAGAACACGCCCAGCCTTTTATAGTAATCAGGAGGTGCTGATATGATAACCCGCAAATTCCAGGTAGGAGATATCGTAGAACTAAAAAAAGAGCATCCATGCGGAAGCAAGCAATGGAAAATACTGAGAACCGGTGCCGATTTCCGCATCGAGTGCCAGGGTTGCAGGCATTCCCTGATGATAACGAGAACAAAATTTGAAAAAAGCGTCAAGAAGATAATAAGTACGGCTGAACAATCAATTTCATCCTGAAGGGACACAGCAACTCACAAATCTTATGGAGATCCTTCGCTTTGCCCGGGAGGGAGATTTTATCATGCAAAAAATAAGCGACCATTGGCCGCTTATTTTTTCGATGAGTGAATGTACATGTCCCCATCACTCACATTCATTTTATTGCGATAAAGCTGTCCATATCGGTGAAGTCCCTGTTGCAGCGAAGCCTTTTGATATCGACATTCCTGTCGGCCAGCACATTTGAGATTATGCTGTAGTTATACTCGAAGTCCTGCAGGACGATAACTTCGGTCTGCATGTAGGAGACCGGGTACACATTCTTTACCAGGTTGGACAGCAGGGCAGGGACATCGCTTTCAAGGTACGGGGAAGCGTCATTGTCTGTTATACGAATGATTTCCAGGTCAAAATCATAGTTCCTGCAGTCATTGACATGCGATTCGAGGTTCATAAGGAAGATCTTTGAGGTGTCCTGCCTGAGCAGATTCTGCTGTTTTTCAAGGTCTATGAATCCATTGATCAGCGGAGCCACCTGGTTGGCTATGGTTTCAAAGATTAAGGTATTCTCCTCGTTGCTCAGCAGTCCTTCCTTAAGCCTGAAGATTATAATCGCGCCTATGAATACCGTTTCATACCTGTCAAGGGTCATGGGTATGAACAAGGCTCCTGAACTGTTGCCTATGTTGCCTGCAAGGTCCTGGCCAATGATCCCGGATATTTTATCCGATTCGGGTTCAAAAACGATACGCCCTTTTTTAAGTGGCTCCAGGGCCGGCGTAAAAGGTATGGCTGACCCGACCAGGGACAGGTCCGTCGCCTTATTGACCGTAAGACTGTCGCTTTTTTCGTCATAAAGAGCGATCATGGCATTTTCTGCGCCAAAGGATACCGTCAGGGTTTCCATGGTCAGGTCGATAAGAGTGTCACAGTCAAGGGCAGAGTTAATATTCCTGGAAAGATGGTTCAGTTTTATCAGTCGTTCAAGTTTTTCCTGCAGGAGATCCTTCTGCCTGTTTACGGTCTGTATCAGCATTGCGTTATCAAGGGCTATGTAAGTATAGGAAGCAAGGCTGTCTACAAGTTCAAAAGCGCTCTTTTTATATGTTCCGCCGGTAACCGTGGGACCGAGGGTCACGAACCCAAGGATCTTCTGACTGTCTCCTATAATGAACACAACGTAATTGGCGTTAAGGTATTCCGTAAGCTCCTTCCCGTTCTCAAACATATCGCAGAAATACCTCATATCGTTTTCGTCAGACAGATCAAGTATTTGCTTTTCAAGGGGCATGTCAGGGTTTTTGGCCAGGTAGAAATTTTCCATCGATCCCATTGTGTCGAACACGTTCCTGTATGCCTTAAGAACATATTTTTCGGAGGATTCGTCGTACAGAACGAACCCTGTATTGGCGCTTAAGGTCAGTTCCGAGAAGACATCAACCGCAAGACTGTAGAGCTGCTCAAGCCTGTGCTCGGTAAGCATTGCCCTGGCGGATTGGTTTATGGCAAAAAGGTTGAAGATCTTTTCGTCAAGTTCATGGTTTATTACCTGCAGCCTCTCAAGGCGAGTGGTGCTTTCAAGGGCATTATTGAAAAGGTTCATCAGCGTAGTGCATACAAGGATGTCGCTTTCATTGAAAGATGCCGTTATCATGCGGGAGAGGAGGAAAAACCCGTATAGCTTGTCCTCAAGCAGGAGAGGAAGCATGACAGTAGCTTCCAGTTCGTCCAGCATATCCTGTTCAAAGTACTGTGCAAGACTGTTCCTGCCATGTATCACGTTGCCCACGTAAAGCGCGAACTGGGAAAGTTTCTCGGTCATGCCGATCTCCCTGTAACGGCTTTCGACACCTCGCTGCTTGTACAGTACATAGCCGTTTCCTTTCAGAAGATACAACACTGATTTGTCCACGGTCAGCAGTTCGTTGACGAAATCAAACGCGGCATCGGTAATCTGATCCAGCGTAAGCCTGTTGGAATAGAAGGTTATAGCTTCAAGCAGCCCGTTATATCTATATAGATCCGTTCGGTTGTCGTTCAGCGCATCCTGTTCGATTTTTCTGAGTATGTCGTTGTAATGCATCGTTACACCTGCCTTACATCTTCTTTATCTCGTTATCCTTGTAGTAATACGTGATCATGGGTTCCGACCTCAGGATCTCTTCGTACTGGTTCTTGATCTCTATCCTGACCTTGGGATAAATACGCGTTTTCGCGACCACAGCGCCTTCTCCCGGTGTCCTGAGGTAATCATTAAGGCTTCTTACCTTGTATTCAAGCTCTTTTATAACCTCTTTCAGATCGGCATACTCGCTTTTGAGCTTCTCATACACTGCAGCCTGCTCGGACGTAAGGCTATATGAACTGCCATAGACCTGAAGATGCTGTTTTATTTTTGTTATGTTCTTCTTGTGTTCATTTATAATTTTGAGGGTATCATCAAGTTCAAGCTTCATTGCGCTGCGATCGAAACCTCTGACCCTTATGATAGTGCGGGTTTCACCATTGTTGCCTATTTCCGCGGCAGAGGTTAGGATGTCCACATCTATCCTGCCTCCGATAATCCTGCCTTTAGGAGATTCCACGATGAGCTGCTTTGCCCTGACATTAGAATTCATGCAGTAAAAACCGACATAAACGCTGCCTTCGCATTCTACGGTGATATCGGAGAGGTATTTCACATAAAGGTTCTTTTTGCAGCGGACTACAGCCTTGTTCTTGCCTGCTATGCCGCCCTTGATATAAATGCTTCCCTCGGTGCTCAGGATCTTGTCTGCCGCGCCTACGCCGTACTCGCCGAGGATCTCCAGGTCATTGCTGGCAACGACGCTGAAGTTGTCCTC
>DUSJ01000128.1 GCA_012842645.1 Clostridiaceae bacterium
ACCTTGTCCTGTATGCCGACGGCAGTGATGCCCTGAATCCCTTTGCACAGGTCCTGGCGGCGGTAAAAGCAGGGTCAGGACGCAAAACCCTGTATATCAGCCTGGACGAGATATCAAACGCGGATGCGTATTTTTCAGGCGACAACGACAGAGGCCTGAGCGAGATGATTTACTACTTGAAATCCCAGAAGGACAACCTTGCGCTGAAAGCGGAGGCATGCACCACCCTTGACATGGATACGGGCGTTTATTTCATGAAAGGACACCATGATCCTCGTGACATTGCCGGTCTTAATGAGAAAGAGCTTACATCCCTGCTTAATTCAGTCAGCAGCAAGACCCTCTATGATGAAGTCATCGTTGCAAGGGGCTTTTCAAACGACCATCTACTGCCGGTACTCCTTAACCTGGCGCACAGGATATACATAACGGCTTTCAACTATTCGTCATCCCTGAACCGGGTCAGGAAAATAAGGGATATTCTTTGGGAAACAGAGCAGAAATACGGCCTGGACCTGAAAAACAGGGCAGTTTTCTGCATTACCAACGTTGTCCCTGATCCGGGGATATTGGATCCGGCAAATTTTGATTATGAAATTAAGTACCTGCAGGGCCCGATATTCGCCAGCAACCTGGCTTTCGAGACGATGGGCCGCTATTATTCCGACTTGAAGGAACTCATTGAAACATCAGGTGATTAACAGGATCTTTTCAAATCGGCGAGGTATTGCTCATATGTCCGATTTAAGCGAAATTATAAAGGAAATAAGGAAGGAAGCGGCTGAAATAACCGGTTCGGCCCTCGACTTCAGCGCCGGGGAGTTCGATAAACTGCTGCTTGAGCAGATCGAGTCAATCTGTTTTTCAAGGCAGCTTATGAAAAAATACAGTGTTGACGAGGTCAGGACCATCGTAGACACGGTCTTCAACCAGATGAGAAGGCATGACGTGCTGGAGCCGCTTATCAATGACAAAAGCATCACTGAAATAATGATCAACGGACCTGACAAGGTCTTTATCGAGAGGAACGGCGTCATAGAGGAGACCGACATCGTTTTTGAAAGCCGGGAAAGGCTTGACGACCTTATTCAGAACATGGTGGCAAAAGTGAACCGGAGAGTCACCGAAGCGGAACCTGTCGTGGATGCAAGGCTGGAAGACGGCTCAAGGGTAAACGTGGTCCTTCCTCCCGTTGCTTTGAACGGTCCACTGGTGACCATCCGCAAGTTTCCGGAAAAACCAATGACGGTCGAAGACCTTATAAATTACGGTTCCCTGACTGAAGAAGCCGCGGCTTTCCTGGAAAAGCTTGTCAGGGCAAAATACAATATTTTCATCTGTGGCGGAACGGGAAGCGGCAAGACTTCTTTTTTAAACGCGCTTTCCTCCCTGATTCCGAAAGACGAGAGAATCGTAACCATTGAGGATTCCGCCGAGCTTCAGCTTACAACCATAAAAAACATTGCAAGACTTGAGACTCGCAACGCCAACACCGAAGGCAGGGGAGAAATCAGCAT
>DUSJ01000129.1 GCA_012842645.1 Clostridiaceae bacterium
TTAGATCGATACGAGATAATGGATTTGCTATATGATCCTTGCCCAAAGAGAGGGGCAGACAGTAACGCAAAACCTAAAACAAGTTGACACGACCCAATAAAAAATAGTGCTTGACAGCAGGCTTAATCATATAATAAAATAAATACAATATTTTACATAATGCTATACTAAAAAAGCAATGATTGGAACCAGTAAATGGATCATGAAATTCACAGAGAGCCGTGAAAGGTGCGAAACGGTATTTTCGGGTCCATTGAACTCGTCCATGAGCTTCTGCCTGATAATGTAGGGTAAGACGGATTTCCACCGTTAAAGGGATAGATGGTGTTTGCCATCGAAAAAGCGGGTCCATTTATATGGACCAAAAAGAGTGGTACCGCGGGTTACAACCTCGTCTCTTAACGAAGAGACGAGGTTTTTTATATCCTCTTAGCTCTATGGCGTTCAGGCAGCTACCGGTAACAGTAAAATCATGATATCAAAGGAGGCTTGCATTATGAGAAGGATCATTGTACTGGACACGACATTAAGAGACGGAGAACAGGTTCCGGGAGCAAAGCTTAACCTGTATGAGAAACTGGAGATCGCAAGACAGCTAAAGAATCTGAATGTGGATATCATTGAGGCCGGATTCCCTGCTTCATCCGCAGGGGACTTCAAAGCGGTTGCAGAGATCGCAAAGAAACTGGGTGACAAGGTGATGATCACTGCCCTTGCCAGAGCGGTCAAAAGCGATATCGATGCGGTATACAACAGTGTTAAGTATGCCCGGGAGCCCCTGATCCATATCGTTCTCGGGACATCCGACGTCCATGTGGAGAAAAAGCTCAGGAAAACCCGTGAGCAAATCCTGGCACAGGGAGTGGAGGCTGTCAGGTATGCAAAATCATTGTGCCCCAATGTCCAGTACTCTACCGAGGACGCTTCGAGGTCGGATTTCGATTATCTCTGGGAAACCATTGAGGCAGTGGTAAAAGCCGGAGCTACCATGATCAATATACCTGACACGGTAGGTTATGCGGTCCCCGAAGAATTCGGCGACCTTATCAGAAGGATAAATGAGCGGCTTAAGAACCTTAATCCGGATGTAATTTTAAGCGTCCACTGCCATAACGATACCGGTCTTGCAACCGCCAACACGCTGGCAGCCATAAAGAACGGCGCCGATAAGGTGGAATGCACCATTAACGGCATCGGCGAAAGAGCAGGTAACGCTGCCCTTGAAGAGGTAGTCATGGGCCTCGTCGTCAGGAAGGAGTATTACCAGGCAACTACAGGCATAAAGACCACCGAGATCAAGAAAACATCAAATCTTGTCAGCGCCTTGATGGGGCTTGACGTACAGGTCAACAAGGCCATAACAGGAGATAACGCCTTTGCCCACTCTTCGGGCATCCACCAGGATGGTTTGCTGAAATCAAGGGATGCATATGAAATAATCCATCCCGAGGACGTCGGCGTGGAAAACATGGAAATAATCCTCACTGCAAGGTCAGGGCGTCATGCTGTCAAAAACGCGCTGGCGCAGGTCGGGTTTAACGACTTTACCAATGAAGAATTCGAGCAGGTATTTGCAAAATTCCTTGAACTGGCCGATGCCAAGAAGGAAGTCTATAACCATGACCTGTACCATATAGTCCAGAGCACCATAAGAAGGGACAACTCGGACGATCAGGGCATAAAGGATCTGTACGAGCTTGTGGATATGCAGGTAATCGCCAACAACAACTTCCCGTCAGCCAGCGTCAAGATCAAAAAAGGCAATGACATGCTAATGAGCAGCAGTGTCGGGAACGGCGCAGTCGATGCCCTTTACTCGGCTATCCGCGACGCGACCGGCATCGAGCTCAGCCTCCTTGAATACAAGCTGAACAGTATTTCCAGGGGTAAGGAAGCCCTGGGAAGGGTAAGCATCAAGGTAAGCCATAACGGGAAGAACTACACGTCCAAGGCTGTCGACACGGATATCCTGAAGGCCAGCGCCCTTGCTTTCGTCAACGCCGTGAACATGGCGGTCGTGGAAGAAATCGTATCAAAACGGGAACAGGCGATATAATGAAAATGTCGTTCGGGCGTGCAGTGCACGCCCTTTTTTAATCTGAATACCGCGGATCGCTCAATAAAAATTCAATTTCACCGTCAGGATAATACAGGACTGCTTCATTGATGCCATTGGCCCTTAAATGTTTGGACAGGTTATTATAGAAAAGATTATGCAGGTCTTCACGGTCTGTATAATGGTTGATTATCTTGTCAGCAAGCCCTCGTATATTTCTGCCGGATACGGGCATCCTGCAGAACTCTTTTATGGATGGCACAAAGTAGGCTCCGTCCTGCGCCTGCTCGTATTTTTCGAGCTGGTAGCTGCCATTGCCGCCTTTTTTATACGTGATGGCCGAGGGAACGACCGAGCCGCCTTCCAGTTCCAGTACGCTGCCATACAGTCTGAAGGTTGAGCTGCAGGTAGTGACAAATACTTTCAGCATATCCTTCTCTTCATAGCTTCCGAATATCTTTGAAGCTATAACAGTAAATCCGCGGTCAGGCATCGAGTTCTTTTCCATCTCGGTGGCATAGACTAGTTTTTCTATTGGATCGTCCCCATCATACCGGAAGTCGGGCAGCTTTATTTCCTCTCCCCTTTGCAGGGCTTCAGAAAAATCATGCTTTTGCTTCAGTTTCAACTCGGATACTTCGCTTTGAGGATCCGAACCAGTCTCAATGATCGTGAGCAATCTTGTATAGTCTTTCTGGCTTATCCTGTAACATCTCCACTGATCATTTACACGGACCATTGCAAGATGAGGGTCTGATTCGTACAGCATAAGCATAACAGCCTCATTCCACTCTATTACCAGTGAAGGAGAATATTCAGGCGGCGAATCCATTTTAATTACAGTCCATTGAGCGCTGTCCAGGCATTCGGCTATCGCCCTTGCAGAAACATTAACGGTTTCTGTTTTCCCCGGAGCGCGGGAAACCAGCAGTTCATCCCTTTGATGGGCCAATAAGGAAAGGTTCCTGATGTTCAGAAAAGACAGGTCCGGTTCACTTGCAGGAGGATTTAAAACAAGCCCGGTACCAACCACAGCGACTATTACGATAGCAGAAATGATGACCCAAGACCTCTGTTTTTTATAGTTCAGAACATTTTTTATCCTGCCTTTCACGTTTCCCTCGCCGAAGGCAAGAGGGCTTCCGTTCAGATTATACCTTCCTGAGGCAAGGAATAACAATGTGCTTGCATAAGGCTTTTTGATATTTACACCCATTTCCCTGAGGACTCTTTCGTCACAGGACAGCTCCATATCGGCGCTCATCAGTATGAATGCTACCCATACAAGGGGATTGAACCAGTGTACCGCAAGTACCGTAAACGCCAGGATCTTGATGATATGGTCCTTCCTGCGTATATGGATCTTTTCATGCAGGATAATATAATTCTGTTCCTCTTTGCTTAGTCCTGCCGGCAGGTATATTTCAGGCTTTATTAATCCAAACACAAAAGGCATCTTCAGGTTACCGGCTTCAAAAAGGTTTTCACCAATCAGCCGAGCGTCTTTCAGCCGCCTTTTCAGCATTAGAACAGACGAAATGCTGTAAACCAGTAACGCTGCCATTCCAATAATCCAGATATACGGCAATATTTCTATTAAGCCCCCGATCGGATCAATACCTGCTTCAGCGGCTGGGGCGGGCAGAGGATTGATATCAATGGTACCGACTGTCCCCGATTCGATAGTAGTCTGAGGAATACGCTGGTAGGTGTTGTCCTGGCGTATTGTAGTTATACTTACTGTATTCCGAGGAATAAGACTGAATGAGCTCTCGAAGGAAAACGGTATCGCAAGGCGAAACGCAGCGACAATCCACAGGGCATAGGAGATGGATTTCGGAGCTTTTTTCAGCAGCAGCCTGACAAGGATTACGACAAGGATCACGTAACTTGCCGTAAAGCTCATGGTCAGAACATCAAGGAACAGCTCTTCCATCACTATTCCTCCTTATGCTCATCGATGAGCCTTTTCAGCTCTTCAGCCTGCTGCCTGCTCAGTTTTCTGCCGCTGATAAAAGCTGTCAGAAACCTTGGCAGGGAACCGCCAAAGTTATCCTCTACAAAACTTACACTCTGCCTGGCATAGTATTCATCCTTTGACAAAAGGGCCGACACAACTGTATTTTCGTTCTGAAAAATGCCCTTATCGCATAGCTTTTTCAGAACCGTATATGTTGTGGACTTTTTCCAGCCCATTTCCTTCTCGCAAAGCTTCACAAGGTCCCCGGAACCTATAGGCTCATTCTGCCAGATAAGCTCCGCAAACTTTTCTTCGCTCTCCGTTAGCTTATACAATTTCATGCCGAACCTCCATGGTCTATAAGTTATCGACCTCATGTTTAGTCTATATCTTATAGACCAAATTGTCAAGCACTTCTTAGTTTCCATGCTTGCAAAGACAGAAAGGATGTCCGGCAGGGTCAATGCAGACCACTACATTCTTCAAATATTGTGTATCTGCAACTTTAGCTCCGCAGGAAACCGCATGGGCAACAGCCGCTTCAAGGTCGTTAACGGCAAAATCAAGGTGAACCATCATTTGCTGACAGCCCGGACTTGCAGGCCAAACCGGAGCCACATAATCCGGTTCCGCCTGGAAATAAAGATGGAACGTACCCTCAGGATTGGCTACCGCCGCCCATTCATCTCCGCCAGGGCAACGGTGCCAGCCAAGCAATCGTGCATAAAAGTCAGCAAGACCTTCCGCATCCCTACAATCAAGAACTACTGAATCAAGCGTAAAA
>DUSJ01000130.1 GCA_012842645.1 Clostridiaceae bacterium
CCTGGACGACGAACAGCTCAGGGAAGCTGTAAAAAATAATCCTCTCGCCTCTGTTTCGATAAAGCCCAATAAAGCTGATGATCGGAAATGAAAGGAAAAAGCCCCCGGAAATAAAGTTCCAGGGACTTTTCCAATATAGTCTGGCACTCATTTTGGTAAAACGCTACTCCACAGTTACCGTTCCATCCTCTGACACGGTAATTGTCATGCCGGTCTTTACGTATTCGAGAAACTCGTCACCAAGGCAATCAACTGTCGGCATGCTGATATCTGTCCATACATTTGCAAGTATGGCTCCTGCGGCAGCAAGGGAATCAATAGGCTTTGAAAACAGGAGACATGCAGGCTGCCTTCCAAGAGCCGCAGCACAGTACAGAACCATTCCTCCGGTGGTGGAACCTATAGTCTGGGGCAGGCACAAAGCCTTTCCACTCATGGGTTTTCCGTACAGATCCGGGTTATTCTGATCCGAACAGGTTCCCTTTTTATCCCCGAACATGAGACTCTTCTGATAGCTTGCCAGGGTGTTGAATCCGCCTTTTGATACCAGGGCTTCGGCTTTGGCGGTACCTGGAACAACCGGACGACCCTTGAATGTTTTCATCTTATTTGCCCCCTTTCGTGATGATATCAAGTATCTCATCATCGGTATAATAGCGGCAGGTCGTATATGTTCTCAGCTTGTTTGAATTTGTTATAACAGGCATCTTGCCGCACAGCGGGTTATTCATGTACATAAGCGGGCAAATATATGATGTGATGCCCCCCATTTTGGCAAGTTTCGCAGATTCCTCGGTTTTATTGAATGCTTCAAGTACGGGAACAGAAGCTGTAAAAACGGTAGGAACAGACACTTTTTCCTTGTTCAGTTCCTTAAGTCTGCTTTCAAGCCGATGCGTCCATTCTATAAGCTGGTTAAGCGAAAGATGGGGACATCCAATAAAGCAAAGCTTTGGTGAGGCGCTTGGGTCCTTCCATATGCAGGGATAACCTGCTTTTACTCTTTCCAGTTCAGCATCATCTATAATATATGTTCTGGCGTCAGGCTTAATAAGCTTTTCACCCAGTTCTGCGGCCTCCGGAGTAAGCCCTTCCACATGGAAGAGCCCCACTGCGCCGTTCGACGCGGTCGCAGCGCCCATATCCTTCAGATATGCCTTTGTTTTGTCATCAAGCTGCGTTCCGATGAATTTTGTCAGTCCCCTTATGTACGGGACATCTTCCATGACCTTCATGCCTATGGCGCTTCCAAGGACCTGCGCTTCCGGAAGTTTTGTCGTCCGTATTTCCACAATCCATGAAGCCATACGTCCTTCATCCGTCAACAGGCCGAAATACGGAACGCATCCGGCTATGCTCCCAAAAAGCTCAATTATGCCCGAGTTACGGTTACATCTTGCCCCCAGGACGCTGTTGGCGTACACAACTGCGCTGCTTTCGGCCCAGCTTAATATATCGCCCTTCTGGGGTATATTGCCCACCTCATCCAGGTAACAGGTGCAGGTAAAGGCTTTTTCATTCATAAGCCCCATTTTTTCAAGCTGTTCCTCGTAACTCTTCTGCTTGGAGTACATGAATTTGAATAAAAGATTTTGCAGAAAGTTTGACGGAACATTCTTATCCAGGGGTCTTGGGTCGACACTGAATTTCTGGCCTGAAACGGCCCCTGCCTCCAGCAATTTGTCAATAAGTTCATACACCGGCTTCATTACCGAAAGGCCGAAACTCGTAACAAGATGACCGTATTTGCTTGTAACAGGAACCATGCGTTCGGCGCCAAAAGCCTCGCCATACATTACAAGAGTCTTCATTACCTTTGCCATGGCTTCGCCTTTTTCGCCGTTCAGCATTGCCTGCTGTTCCTCTGTAAGAACCATATTGGTTTTCATCACCGTTCTTCCCCCTTTTTTCAGAGCTTAATTCCAAGGGCATAGGCAGCACGGGTTGCTTCAAGGACCCTTCCGCCTGCAAAGCTGTCGCCTATGTTGTAAAGCTCGGGAGCGATCCTGCCGGCCTGTGCCTCATAGAACAGTGAATCGTCAGGTTTTGCGCCTGTTGCGAACACCACAAGGTCTGCTTTCAGCGTGATTTCCTTTTCATCATTGCCAATTTTGGGAGCCAGGGGATTTTCTATATTCTTGGGAAGGACTGGCTGCCATGTGACATAAGGATCGGGTACGCCTTTGGATACATTGCGTATGACATGTACCCCTTCATCATCAAGGGATACTACTTTTGCGTAGTTGATGAGTTCAACTCCGGCCTTTTTGAGGTAATAGATAAGGTAACCGCGGTTTGCCGTGCAGACGCCTTCCATGAAGTAAGGAAGCATTTCAACCACCTTTACC
>DUSJ01000131.1 GCA_012842645.1 Clostridiaceae bacterium
AACGACCGGTTCCACTTCATGCTCGTCAAAATTGGGCTTGAAGTCGACGGTATCCTTGTTGATATCCCTGAGCATTTCCATTGATATCTTTGTGAGCCTGGCCTCGGTATAACGCATGGCAGCCGGGGGATCACCGTCCACCGAACCGAAGTTACCGTGGCCGTCCACAAGGGGATAGCGCATTGAAAAATCCTGAGCCATGCGAACAAGGCTGTCGTATACGGCTGCATCGCCATGGGGATGGAATTTGCCCAGCACTTCTCCGACTGTCGTGGCACATTTCCTGTAAGGCTTGTCCGGAGTAAATCCAAGCTGGTTCATGGCATAAAGAATCCTTCTGTGAACAGGCTTCAGACCATCCCTTACATCGGGAAGAGCCCTGTCCACGATAACGCTCATCGCGTAATCAATGAAGGATTGTTTCATTTCTGCTTCGATATCGACCGGAATTATTCTGCCTGCATTCGGGTTACCAATGTTACCGCCGTTTTCGGACATGAATCAATGCTTCCTTTCGTTTCCACACATTTATTTTATCCATCTTTTAAGAATACCTATTATATTTTAATAAACATTTTTATTTATGTCCAATAAAAAAAGAGCCTGCCGGTTTCAGGCAGGAATACTGTCAAAAAGACAGATATAGTGGAGATCGCATATTGTTATTAACAGGACTGAATACTCAATTTTACTGGGCTTTTTTAAGATCCTCCCGCTTCGGTATGCGGACAATGAATTCCAGAAATTCTCCCCTGTCAATCTGGGCGGCCCTTGCATTTACACCTGATTTTTTCATGGTATCAATGGCCTGCCTGATAGTATTAACAAAAATCCTTATATCCTTAATGGACTTTGTTATCCGTCCCCTGTAATCATCAGTCTTCTGGGGATTGCAATACTTATCCAGCGCTTTTTGCACCAGTTCCTCGGTTTTCCTGACATTTAACCCTTTTTCAATTACTTTCTGAAGGACTTTCAGCTGTATCTGCTCATCCTCTATTTTCAAAAGCGCCCTCGCATGTCTTTCGGTAAGGTTGTTATCGACCAGTATCTTTTTGACCATCGGCGAAAGCCTGAGGATTCTCAATTTATTTGCTATGGTAGACTGGCTCTTTCCTATCTTCTGGGCAAGTTCCTCCTGGGTGAGTCCGTGCTCTTTTATCAGGTTTCGATAACCTTCGGCTTCCTCAATATATCCTAAATTCTCTCTCTGCAAATTTTCAATCAGCGCCATTATGGCGGAGTCGTCGTCCCCGATATCGACCACTATGGCCGGAATCTCCTTGAGGCCTGCCATCGAGGCGGCTCTAAGGCGCCTTTCTCCTGCAACCAGTTCATAATGGGAGTTGGAAATCTTTCTGACGTTGATAGGCTGAATGACTCCGTATTGCTTTATGGACTGGCAAAGCTCGTCCAGGGCGGAATTCTCGAACTTTCTTCTTGGCTGGTAGGGATTTGGCCGTATCAGGTCGATAGGGATCATCATGATTTTTTTATTATCCTGTTTTTTATCATCTTTCCTGTTGTCATTTTTCTTCTCTAACCCGGGAAACTTGAGTTTTGCAGCGATCATAGGGCACCTTTCCTTTCATTTTCTTTAGTGGATAAAAAGTTTACTCATCATTTAATTTATTCTACACAAAAAGTGCCCCATCCTTTTTTTCAAAAAAAGATTATATCGCACAAAACTCGCTTAAAAAGCGAGTTTCGGCATCATTTTATAGGTTGTTTTGTCGGTTTTCCGCTTTTCCTGGGATAGCTTGTCGGAGTATGTCTACATTTTTTTATCAGTATGATGCATCTTTTATTATCGCTCCCGGGAAGAGTAAGTTCACTGGTGCCAATGATCTCTCCTCCCAGGACCTCGAGGGCTTTTCCGGACTCCTTAAGCTCATTTTCAGCATCAGGTCCTTTCATTGCGATGAATAAGCCCCCTACTTTCACAAAAGGAAGACAGTACTCCAAAAGAACGGGCAGACTTGCGACCGCTCTGGCAACGGCAACGTCAAATTGCTCCCTGTGTTTCCTGTCAGCCCCGAAATCTTCTGCCCTTCCGTGGACGGCATATATTTCTTTCAGTCCAAGGCTGCTTATCACCTCGTTAAGGAATTTCACCCGCTTTTCCAGTGAATCCAGCAGCGTGACACTGATTTTGTCATTGACGATCTTTACCGGGATGCCCGGAAAACCCGCTCCGGTTCCCACATCTATAAGGGTTCTGGCGTCTTCCGGCATATACGGCATAATCGACAGCGAATCCAGGAAGTGCTTTATGACTATGCCCTCTTCGTCAGTAATGGCGGTGAGGTTGATTTTCTCATTCCATTGGACAAGCAAGTCAGCATATGCCGAAAACTTTTCTTCCTGCTGCTTTGTAAGGGTGATATTAAAATGGGCGGCCTCCCCGGCCAGAAGGTTTGCATATTTTTCGCTGAGCATGCCAAACACATTCCTTTTTCATAATTTACTGTAACAGCGGTGTGCCTGTATGCGATTTAAGCGGTTATTTGAGACAGTCCGCTAATAAACTGGCGGCTTAATTGTCAGGATTCATCGTTTTTATTTCTTTTCCTGCTCTCAAGATATACCAGGAGCACCGATATATCTGCCGGCGAAACCCCCGATATCCTGGAGGCCTGTCCCACCGACACGGGTCTTATGGAATTCAGCTTTTGTCTTGCCTCAGAGCTTAACCCGTGGATCACGGAATAATCGATATCTTCAGGCAGCCGCCTCTCCTCCATGCGCCTGAACTGTTCGATCTGGTTCATCTGGCGCTTGAGGTAGCCTTCGTATTTTATATTGATTGTGACCTGCTCAATGACTTCCCGGGGAAGGTCGGCGCCCTGGCCAATCTCGCTTAAATGCTCATATTCGATTTCCGGTCTCTTCAGTAAATCATAGAGCCTGATTCCCGACACGAGCCTTGCGCTGCCGTGCCTTTCCAGGAACTCGTTTATATGATCTTCAGGCGGCAGTATGGTTTCCTGGAGACGCTTCATTTCCGATTCGATCAGGTTCTTTTTCTCCAAAAACCTCCTGTACCTTTCATCGCTGACCAGGCCTATCTCGCGCCCGATCGGCGTAAGCCTTATATCGGCATTATCCTGCCTGAGCCACAGCCTGTATTCGGCACGGGAAGTCATCATACGGTATGGTTCGTTGGTTCCCTTCGTCACAAGGTCGTCTATCAGCACGCCAATATATGCCTGTGATCGGTC
>DUSJ01000132.1 GCA_012842645.1 Clostridiaceae bacterium
CGCTTCCCACCAGGGCAAATCTTCCCTCGCTCATCGAGTTTATCTTTTCGGTAAGGCTTTCAACGGTAGTCTGGCTGTATATTTCATCCAGCGACTGCTTCAAGTCGTGATAATTGCAGAAAACAGCTGTACCGATTATAAATGCAAAAATGGCCACCAGAGATATGGCAAGCCATGTGGCGAACATTTTTGTATATATGGCAGAAATCCTGGAGGTAAGGGACGAGTTCAGTTTTTTTTCTTTCTCTTTATTATTCCTGGCTTTCAAAGATATAACCTACCCCGCGTATCGTCTTGATGTAATTGACGCCGAATCTTTGATCTATCTTGCTCCTTAGATACCTTATATAAACATCGGTAACGTTAGTGTCGCCGATAAAATCATAGCCCCAAACGTTTTCGATCAGTTTTTCCCTGTCCAGGACAATTCCCTTGTTTTCCATAAGGTAAAGAAGCAGATCGTATTCCTTTTTGGACAGATTTATTTCTTCACCGTCATAAGTTACCTTGTGCTGCATCTTGTGCAGTACAAGCTTTCCGGCGGTTATACGGTCGTCGGCGCTATCCCTCTCTGAGCCTGCCTTTCTCTTGAGGGAAACTCTTATCCTTGCAAGGAGTTCCTCAATGGCAAAGGGTTTTGTGACATAGTCATCGGCCCCGCTGTCAAGGCCTGTCACCTTGTCGGAGATATCATCCTTCGCTGTAAGCATTATTATTGGAACATTGGAGAATTTCCTGACCCGTCTGCATACCTCTATCCCGCTCATAAGGGGAAGCATAAGGTCAAGGATAATGAGGTCCACGTCATTCTTCTGCGCCATTTCAAGGCCGGTTCTTCCGTCATAGGCTATCTCGACCTCGTATCCCTCGTGCCTGAGCTCGAGCTCCAGGAACCGAGCTATTTTGCTTTCATCCTCAACGACCAGTATACGTTCTGCCATTGCTTAAACCTCCGGTAACCTTTGTCTGCGCCGCTCTTGTCATTCTATCGTGTATTCCTTGTAACCTTCGTCATCATCGCTATCCGGTCCTGGTTTCTCAGGGGGATTTGTCCCGTTGCCCGTAGGCATCACGTAATTCTCCCCGGATTTTACAGGCGGTCCGCTTTTACCTGCCGCACCGGAGCCGCCATGTCCGTGCTGCGCCTTCTGAGTGTTTTTCCCGCCGCCTGTTTCCTTCATTTTCTCGTTTATATTCCTGATAATATTGCTGACGTTGACTTCCGTGCTTTTCATGTCCCTGATTCTGAACCTGTAACCCAGTATCGAGAGGAATATGACCAATATGATCACAGGCACCCATAAAGGGATCAAAAGGAACAGCAGTATCACCGGAACAGAGAACAGGGTGGAATTACTATCCTCGACAACGATCTTTGTGTCAAAGCCTTTCTGCAGGATGTCGGCAAGGTTTTTTCCAAAGTCGTCCTGCTGCTTTTTATACTTGTTCTGCCTGCCTGATTTCGTCCTCTCAAAGTCGATGATGGCATCAAGTATATCGCCGTTATTCTTCTCGAGGAAGTACCTGGCATCCTCGTAGCTTGAGTTGGTACGTTTTCTGAATTCATCAATCTGCTCAATCGTTATCATTATATCACCACCTGTCCGGAACACATTCCGGTGAACCGGATGTCAGTTGCTCTCCCTTGCCTTGTTCCTGACTTTTTCAACTATGTTCTCCACGTTGAAATTCGGATCCGGGATCTCCCTGAAAGAGAACCTGTATCCCATTATCATCATTATTATAACCGCGATCACAAGGATATGCCATACCGGTCCCAGCA
>DUSJ01000133.1 GCA_012842645.1 Clostridiaceae bacterium
CTAAAAGATACAGCATATTTGCTTCCCTACTTGTCTTTCGTTATCGCATCAGCCTGGTCAGATCATTGCATTAATATGAAGAAAAGCTGATGATTTAATTATTTGCTGTCAAACTGGAAGCCTCCAGTAAGTATTAATACAATCGATTATTCAGTGAGCGACGGGCTTTCACTTAACCTTTGGGAGACAGACTCCGAGACTATATTCTGCGCCCAATACCCTGATTTGACAACTATTATCCCGATTACGCACTTTAAGACATCAGCAAGGCAGCAAACAGGATAAAGCACCGTAATACTAAGGTTAGTGAAATGCGTAAGCACATATGCGAACGGAACATAAACAACCCATGTATAACCACTGTCAAAAAGGAATGTAACGAAGGTTTTTCCTCCCGACCGTATGGTAAAATATGAGCAGTGGGTTACAGCGTTGAAGTTCATGAATATGGCATTCGCAAGCATGAAACTGGTAGCCAGTCTGCGCACTTCATCGGTAGTATTGTATATATTTGGTATAAAGGGCGCCAATACTGCAAGTACACCACAAACCAAAAGGGAAACGCACACATTGAAGAATATAAGTCTCCATGCGGTCTGCTTTGCGCGGGGGATATCGTTGGCGCCAAGAGCCTGGCCAACCATGACAGCAACCGCAGTTCCCATGGAGAAAACGATCACGTTGAACAAGTTTGTTACGGTACTTGTTATATTTAGTCCTCCAATGACGTCCAAATTGCGTGTCGAGTAAATCTGCGTTATAGTGGTCATCCCGAGAGACCAGAGCAGCTCGTTTACCAGGAGCGGAGATCCCTTCTTAATTATATTGAATGTAAGACTTTTCGGAATCCTCATGGAACAATAGAGACCTTCGATAAACCTGAACCTTCCGCTATGCCTGTGGGCGTACACAACGATTATCGCAAGCTCCACAAAGCGTGCAATGACTGTAGCTATGGCTGCGCCCTCTACCCCCAGTGCCGGGAACCCAAGCTTTCCATAAATCAATATATAGTTCAGGCAGAGGTTCAGCAATACGCCTGCCAGGCTGGCAACCATGGGAATAAAGGATTCTCCGGTTTCCCGGAGCGTACCGCCATAAATCTGCGACAGTACAAACGGGAAAAGTCCCCATAACATTATATAAAGGTAGCTTCTGCCATACTCAAGCATGGCGGCTCTTTCGGCGGCATCCCCTTCCCCGGTCAGGTACAGGGCAATCAACTGGTCTCCATATGTCAGAAATATGGCAACTGCAACAGCAAAAGTAACAGTCCCGGTCCAAAGCTTGAACCTAACCGTATAACGCAGACCTTCATGATCACCGGCGCCATAAAATTGAGCGCCGAAAATGCCTGCTCCTGAAAGGCCGCCAAAAATAGTCAGGCTGAAAACGAAAATAAGCTGGTTGGCAATAGCGACGCCTGACATCTGGGCCGTTCCGACACGTCCTATCATTATATTGTCAAGAAGATTTACAAAGTTTGATATGACATTTTGTACAATAATCGGCAGAACCAGCGCAAATACGGTGGCATAAAAATTCCGGTCCCCTATAAATGTGTTCCTGAAGCTGCTGTATGCACCTGCTGTCGCGTGTTTTTTCATAGATGTTCCTCCGTTTAATTTTGAGACAAATGCCATTGTACCATAAAGGAGAAACATCGTCCAGACACACATCAGCAGGCGCATTTACATGTGAGCGGCAGTCAGCCGGACAGGCTGGTCAGGCCAGATCGTTAATATTCATTTTATCCAGCTGTTTCTTTCGGCGGTACTTATCACGGCAAACAAAGTAAATTGCGAGAAGCATCACTGTAGGGATATTACCCAGCAGCCATACTGAAATCATCTGGAGAATTAATCCTGCTGTCACTCCTTCAGCCGGAACCATCATGTTTAGTGGAAGAGTGAAACTTATTATAAACGCGGTTATTGGCAGCACAAGGCCAGGCCATTTGCTTTCAGTTTTTGATAAAAACACCTGCAAAACAATGAACCCGGAAAATATTATTACTAAAATAAGTGTGCGAATTGGAAAGAACATAGTATTATTTACCTCCCTTCACTTTCTTATATTCGTTTATCAGTATTTTCGCCGTTTCAAAGTCCAGCTTTTCGTCTATGGCAAGTCTCTTGATCAAGGCGACATACGGTTCGCTTTCGGTATCATCGTTTAACCTGATTTTCTGGATCAGCCTGTCAAGCCTGAGCCTGACTGTCGGGTAAGTAACGTTATATTGCCTGGCCATTTCCTTTAGAGAACCTGAAGCCAGAATAAACTTTTTTATGAACACCGCATCTTCATCATCAAGATTGGCAAACCATTCAGGTACTACTGTAAGTGCCATTGCATCACTCCTTTATCTTTAATTATATTAAATATAACATTTAATAATATTAAAATCAATATAGAAATTAAACTTTAAATAAGTATAAGCAGTGTTAGTCTCATTGTCTGTACGTTACCCCCTGGAATGGGCCGCGGCATAGTGAGCCCGTTGAATTAGCGCCTGATATCCCATATAATAGATATGACAATTCAGCGAAAACGGAGGTTTGAACATGGCTTGCGATTCCAAGGCTGTTTGTACCTGTACATATCCTTGTTCGAGACGGGGAAAATGCTGTGAATGCGTCGCTTATCACCGCAGGTTCGGTGAAGTGCCCGGATGCTTTTTCTCCAAGGTCGGTGAAAAAACTTATGACAGGTCTATCCAGAACCTTTACGCAGATTACAAAAAGTCTTATTGAGGCACTAAAATCATAAAGTTTACAAACAGTTTATATTCTAAATATAGAATATATACCTGTGTCTGGGTCCTAATAGCAGGAAAGGCCACATGATACAATTACCGTGATAACCTGTACTGTGTATCGGGGGTATTTTAGTGAGGTGGAAAGAGGTAAGCAAAAAGTGGAACTGGAGAAAAATAGTCGGAATTATACTGTTCGTCACACTTATTGCATCCATTATATATATAGTTGTAATGCTCTTTCTGTCACCTCAGGCTGTTCCGGCAAGCACGGAACTTCATACCAACTTTAAGAGTGATTATACCCTGATGCTGATCCAATGCATACTCGGGCTCATAGTAATGATGGTCCCTTCGATGATTGAGCGCAAATGGTCTATAAACATACCCAATTACATGTATGTCCTCTATTTCATCTTTCTGTATTGCGCCATATATCTCGGAGAAGTCCGCAGTTTTTACTACCTTATTCCTTTCTGGGATGTCATATTGCATGCTTTCAGCGGAGCTATGCTTGGCGCTCTCGGATTTTCTCTAATAAGCATCCTCAATAACTCCGAAAGGATTCGGGTCGAATTAAGCCCGTTCTTTGTTTCCCTGTTCGCCTTCTGCTTTGCGGTAGCAGCAGGCGCTATTTGGGAAATATACGAATACACGGTCGACAGTGTTTTATCACTTAACATGCAGAAATACATGCTGGAAAACGGCACTCTTCTTGTCGGTCAGGACGCCCTGGCTGACACGATGAAGGATATAATAGTTGACGCTGTCAGCGCTCTGGTTATGTCTGCCGCAGGCTACATAGCATATAAACTTAGGGAAAAGAAAGGCAACGTGGCAGAACCGGAACCATCGGAAAATTGAACGAAAAATATTGCCGAAGGTGAAAATGCGGATGAACTTGCTTGTAACCCTTGATTCCAAGTATATAAGACCTCTTAAAGTAATGCTCTATTCACTTTTTGTCAATAACCCGGGTGAGGATTTTGACATATATCTCATGCATTCAAGTATCAGCAGGACTGAGATAGCAGATATCGAAAGCTTCGTTAACCGTTATAACCAGAAGCTGTTTGAAATAAAAATAGATGACGGTTATTTTCAAAATGCGCCCGTTATCCTTCATTACACGAAAGAGATGTACTACAGGCTCCTGGCATATAAATTCCTGCCCCGGGAATTGGACCGAATACTCTACCTGGACCCTGACATACTGGTCATCAACCCGATCCGGGACCTGTACAATATGGATCTTGACGGATACCTTTACGCGGCAGCTTTCCATAATGTAATCGCGGTAAAGGAAATAAACCGCATCCGTTTGTATCCGTACAAGATCACCGCGTACTTCAATTCAGGAGTGCTGTTAATGAATCTTGATCTTCAGAGGAAGCTTGTAAACGAAGATGAGATATATGCTTTTATCGAGAAGAACTGGTCAAAGCTCATCATGCCCGACCAGGACATCATCAACGCGCTGTTCTCCAGGCAGATAAAATGTATCGATGAAAAGCTTTATAATTATGACGTCAGGTATTACAGGTACTATAAGGTAACCACCAACAATATATGCGATATGGATTATATCATGAAAAACACGGTGTTCCTGCATTTCTGCGGGAAAAAGAAGCCCTGGCACAAAGAATATAGCGGCAAATTCCATTCGCTGTACAAACATTACGAAAGCAGGGTCATACCAGGCAGTCAATAGTTATTACAAACGGCGTCAATTATCCTTGCCGTAATATGATCGGCGAATTCCGCCATTAGCATTTTATCCGGAGAGAATTCTGAATTAGCCTGGTACTCCTCCAAAGCTGAGGAAACCAGGTACCTGAATTTTCCGGGGATATTTTGAAGACCCCATTCTCCGCCCTCGGCTTTTGACAGGATAAGGCCCTCCTTTGCAAATGCCAGAACCCTGCTCAGGTTAAGAATATAATATGCCGGATTTTCGGCAATTCTTGATGCAGCGTCTTTAACATCAAGCCAGATACTGTTTAAGTAATACTTTTTATCAACATAAGGGAATACTTTATCTATCTCTTCCCCGCAGAGGACCTTTCCCCTGTGGCGGATTACAGTGAAATGGGCCGCAAGGTCAGTGTCTTCTCCCTTCATTTTCTTTATATATTCATCAGGGTCCTGGCGGTACTGTTCCAGGTAAGCGTTGGAAAAGTGCAGTTCATAGGGAGTCGGATATATGAACGGATCACACACGGATTCTTTCACAATGCTCAGTTCAAGACCTTTTGCCGGCGCTTTCCTGTTGTGTTCCACTACCATGTCCATGTATTTTCTTTTTGCTTCATCCGAGAGGCTGTTTTCTACTACTATTATCAGGTCTATATCGCTCTTTTCGGGATTAAAGCAGCCCATCACGGCGGACCCGTGCAGGTATATCCCGACCAGGTTATCGCCAAGGATCAGCTTATTCTGTTGTACAAAGCTTTCAATCAAATCATGATATCGTTCCATAAGCATCCCTTATATTCTCCATTATATACCGCGGCGCAATAAAAAATAGTGCTTGACAGCAGGCTTAATCATATAATAAAATAAATACAATATTTTACATAATGCTA
>DUSJ01000461.1 GCA_012842645.1 Clostridiaceae bacterium
CATGCCGCGATCGTGGGCCTAAGCCTTGACATTCCGGTTATCTGCGGAGCCGAACATGCTACCGATCTTTTGCGTAGCGGGATAACCGTTACCATGGATGCCTCTGCCGGTGTTGTGTACCCGGGCGTCAAAGAATAATTCCGGAGAAATACGTGTACTGACAAAGTGAGACAGCAAGCCGCAGTTCCCCCCTATTGATAAAAAAATATCAATTATAAATCCACTTATAAGAAATATATGGTGGCGTTCGAACAGGAATTTGAAGGGGTCGAGACCCTCTCGGTGATAATAAGGGTTGTAAGTACGCTTATCGCGCTGCTGACTGTCGTGGTCATAAGCCATGATTATTACAGGTCAAGACTCGCTGAACTTATCAAATGTGTGTCATAGGGAATAATTCATTTCGTTGAGTCCGGGATGCCATGCAGGTGTTCCGAAGCCTCGGCCTCTGCTTTGGTGCGGTGTACAGTCCCGCGGGGATGCTGCGGAGGCGCATAGACAGAGTACAGCTTGATGGGTATATTGCCTGTGTTTATTAAATTATGCCATTTTCCGGCAGGTATGATGAAAGCGTAGCCTTCCCTCACATAAGCCCGAAAATCAAGAGCCTCTCTATTGTCTCCCATCAGGACGAGACCCTGACCCTGCTCGATACGTATAAATTGGTCCAATTCCGGATGGACCTCGAGCCCGATATCTTCACCGACATTTATGCTCATCAGCGTCAGCTGCAGGTGTTTTCCTGTCCATAAAGCCGTTCTGAAATTGTTATTCTGCTTTGCTGCCTGTTCAATATTAATAGCAAAAGGCGATGGACTATAATCAGAAAGCCTGATTTCCCCAGTATATTGATAAGGAGCAGGAGTGTAAGGCGGCATGTTGGTTATATAAGGATAATTATTTATGGGCGTATTGTAATATGTGCTTCCCGGACCATAAGGCTGCCTTGCGTTATAGTCGTAATAATATGGAATAAAAAAAGAATGATTATAATAATTATTCAAACGGTTCATTCCTTCCGTATGCTTATCCACTATATCATATGATTCATTGCATCCCGGTGTTATTGTTCCGGCTGAAGTTGTCAGAATAACTGTTCCTGCGACAATCTGTAATAATTGCGGATGTTTTTTACCATACTTAGTATATGGAAAACACGGTGCGATGAGGGTGATGTATGTCCAGTGGCGGCAAAATGCTTTATAAATCCCTGGATGATAATATAAGCGAGATAAAGCAGATATTCCGCGATGACGACGGACTCGTAATAAGATCTTTCCGCAACCGGGATAATCCCATTTTTAAATTCTGTGTTTTGTTCATTGAAGGCATGACGGACAATAAACTCATTGATCAGTATATCATCCAGCCGGTGATCCAATACCCTATTCCCGGGTATCTCGTAGGGGATATGGACGTGATATCGGAACAGATGGTGCTTTCCCATAATGTAGAAAAAGTATGCGATTTTGCAGACCTGGCGGAAAGGATTCTTCGCGGGGAAAGCATATTGCTGATGGACAGATGTGATAAAGCGCTCGCTTTAAGTACCGAGGGCTGGAAGTCAAGGGATATAACCGAGCCGGAAAGCGAAAAAGTCCAGAGAGGCCCGAGAGAAGGTTTCGTTGAAGATATAAATACCAATCTGACCATGATCCGAAGAAAGCTGCCGACAACCAATCTGAA
>DUSJ01000134.1 GCA_012842645.1 Clostridiaceae bacterium
AGGTACGTCCCGACGCTGCAAGAGGGGGAGTGCCCATAACCATAAAGGTGGAACCAGTGGACGGCTTGGACGGAACGGTTATTTCCCAGGCAATTTCGTTGTTCGTGGACGCCGACGAGTCCGGCGGCGCGGAACCCGGCAAGAGTGTCCCCAAACTGATAATACAGAGTTACTCGTCCGACCCTACCCTTGTAAATGCGGGCGAGAATTTCAACCTTACCATGAGGTTTCTGAATACCCATTCAGTAAGGGAAATCAGGAACATAAAAGGAAGCTTTTCAGTAACGGCGGGCTCCAACGAGAGCGGCAACGTCTTCACCCCTGTGGGCAGCAGCAATACGTTCTACATAGAGAAGATCAGCCCGAGGAATACGGCCGAGTGGAACGTGACCCTGTATACCATTCCCGACGCCAAGTCCAAGACATATACCGTGACCATATCTTTTGAGTATGAAGATGATTTGGGCAATTCGTACACTTCTTCCGAAATCATCGGGATACCGGTATATCAGCCTTCGAGGTTTGAAGTTTCCGAGATATCGCTTCCTTCTGATACATATATAGGCAATCCGATATATACCGGATTTGAAATGTATAACCTGGGCAAGACGGAAATTTACAATGTGAAGCTGCGCGTGGAAGGCGACTTTGAAGCTCAGCCCAAGAGCAGCTACTTTGGCAATTTCGAATCAGGAAGAGTGGAATACTTTGAACTCAATCTCATTCCAATTATGCCCGGCCTGGGAACTGGCCGCATCATATTCGAGTATGAGGACGCCAGCGGTGATATCCATGAGGTTGTCAAGGAATTTTCCATGAATGTCATGGAAATGGATTTCCCGGTTGACTTTCCGATAGACGACCCCGGCATGAAACCAGGTTTTGAAGATCAGCCTCAGAAGAGCTTCTTCAAGAGCGTCTGGTTCTACGTAATCATTGGCGCAGTGGTCGTTGCTGTCGTGGTGGTCATTATAATCGTGGTATCACGCAAACGCAAGAAGAACAAGGAGTTTGATTTCTGATGAAGCTGCGGGATACGCTAATACTTAGTATCAAGAATCTGTGGCGTCGCAAGCTCCGTACTATACTGACCATTATGGGGGTCATGATAGGCTGCTGTGCCATTGTCGTCATGCTGTCCCTCGGTATCGCCATGGAAAGGAACTTCCTGATCCAGGCAAGCCAGTATGGAGACATTATGCTGATAAGGGTATTCAATTGGAACTCCGGCGGCAGGACGGAAGACGGGAAGGAGATCCCTCCCCTCGACGACAAGATGCTGGCACAATTTGAACAAATAAAGGGAGTCAAGGCGGTTACGCCTGTCATCAATCTCTATGTAAAGATGATGGCAGGCAAGTATGTCGGTTATGTCGGCATAACGGGCATAAAAACCGAAGCCTTCAAATACCTTGACATCCCCATAGCTGAGGGACGTCCGCTGGAGGAAGGCGATGCTGACCATATGGTCGTGGGGCATTATGTTTTCCAGAACTTTTATAATCCCAAAGCATCCAGGTATCGCTGGGAACCTGCGCCCGAGGATTTTGACTTCATGAAGGAAAAGCTGACCATCAGCTGGGATATGAATTATGGCGAAAAGCCATATCCCGGAATGCAGCAGCCCAAGGTGAAAGCCAAGCCTGTTAACGTTAAGGCAGTGGGCAAAATAGCCCAGACCGGTTCATATGAATATGACTATAACGTAATAATGCCATTTGAGACTGTGGTGAAATACCAGAAGGAAATGGAGAAATGGAACAAGCAGAACAGCGGCGGTTCAGGCGGCGGCGTGATCATATCCAAGGCTTATCCCATTCCTTCAACTGGAGGCAATGGTGAAAACAAGGGATATGACCAGGTCATCGTAAGGGCTGCAAACATGGATGATGTACCCAATATTTTGGAGACCATCCAGGATTATGGATACGTATGCGACAGCCCGATACAGGCGCTTGAATACATGAAGCAGCAAACTGCCGGACTGCGCCAGATCCTTCTTGGCATAGGCATCATGTCCTTTATAATCGCGTCCATCGGTATTGCCAATACCATGTATATGTCAATTTATGAACGCACCCGCGAAATCGGCATAATAAAGGTCATTGGGGCCCGGCTGAGGGACATCAGGAAACTGTTCATGCTGGAAGCATGGTGGATAGGCGTATTCGGCGGCGCGTTCGGTGTGGCGCTGAGCTACCTGTTTTCATTCCTGCTCAACAAGTTCAATATTAACCTTGGGAACTCGGAAATATGGACCCCGGAAGGAATAGTAAAGCTTAAATCGTCATATATACCCTTTATGCTGGCGGCAGGGGCATTCGTATTCTCACCCATAGCCAGCCTTGCCGCGGGTTTCCTGCCATCGAGGAGGGCCATGAGACTGAGCGTCATGAAAGCCATCAGGCAGGAATAATGTTGCAGGGAACAGGAAACGGGGTAGAATAATACATAGATGAAATAATGCGTCATTACAGGAGGATATCGTGGATTCCGATCTCATAATCATAGGCGGCGGCCCTGCTGGTTATCATGCCGCGCTCATTGCAGCAGAAAACGGACTGAAAGTATCCCTCTTCGAATACGGAAGGCTTGGCGGGACATGCCTTAACGAGGGCTGTATTCCGACCAAGTCCCTTTTACATACGGCAAAAGTTTATGATTACTGCAAGGACGGGGCGCGGTTCGGAATTTTGACGGACGGAGCCAAAATAGACCACCTGTCGGCCATTAAGAACAAGGACAGGGTTGTAAGGGCCCTTGTCCAGTCCATAAACGACAGCCTCAAAAAGCAGGGCGTGGAGATCATCCCTGAAAAGG
>DUSJ01000135.1 GCA_012842645.1 Clostridiaceae bacterium
ATGCCCGGGATATGTTTTCAGCACCCGGCGACAGGTATTTCCTTACTCTTGCCGTTGCTTCCCTGTCCAGTTCGGCTTCAATTATGGAATTATTCTCATCATATTCGACCGATAAAACTTTTCCGTTCTCATAAAGCCACGGCAGTACCCATCCATCCCTGAAAGGAACGACCAGCCTGACCCTGACACGTACTTCAAGGAGCATATCCTTATGGTATTGCTTCAGCTTGTCAAAGCCAAATCCCGTTTTGGCGGATATTTCGATTACAGGCCTGTCGGAAACGATCCTTGGTTCGGTTCCCGGGCTGAGCTTATCGACCTTGTTAAGCGCAATGATTGTTGGCTTATGTCCGGCTCCCAGCTCTTCCATTATATTGTCAACTATCCGGATATGATCTTCGGCATAGGGATCGGACGAATCGACCACCATCACGAGCAAATCGGCATAAACCGCTTCCTCAAGGGTGGACTTGAATGCGTCTACCAGGTGGTGGGGAAGTTTCCTGATAAAGCCGACGGTATCGGTCACGAGAATAATATTGTTCTCTTCCAGCTGAAGCTGCCGCGTAGTCGTATCCAGCGTGGCGAAAAGCTTGTTTTCCACGTATGCGTCGGAACCGCAGAGCGCATTGAGCAGGGTGGATTTGCCTGAGTTCGTATATCCCACCAAAGCCGCCACCGGTACCCTGTTCCTTTTTCTTTCCGCTCTCAGGAGTTCCCTCTGCTTCTTAATCTCCTTAAGCTGTTCTTTCAGCGTGTTAATCCTGCGGCGGATATGCCTTCTGTCAGTTTCGAGCTTTGTCTCGCCGGGTCCCCTTGTTCCTATTCCGCCGCCCAGCCTCGACAATACCTGGCCCATGCCGGAAAGCCTGGGAAGAATATATTCCATCTGGGCGAGTTCCACCTGGATCTTGCCTTCCCTGCTTTTCGCCCGCTGGGCAAATATATCAAGAATAAGAGCTGTCCTGTCTATGACCTTGACCCCCAGCGCTTCTTCGAGATTCCTCTGCTGGGACGGGGAGATGTCCTCATCAAAAATCACAATATCTGCCTGGTTTGCCTGTACAAGAAGGCTTAGTTCCTCGACCTTGCCCCTGCCGATAAGGTAAGCGGCGTCACGGCTATCCCTGCTCTGGATGACCGATGCCACCACATGGGCGCCGGCAGTCTGCGCGAGCTCTTTCAGTTCGATTATCGAAATATCGGCTTCGCTCGTTCCGAGAATATTCTTCGTTTCCTGGGTTTTCAATCCCACAAGAACCGCTCTCTCGGCTTCGTTTTTCAGGATTTCGGCCTGCTGCTGCCTTAAAAACTCGTCGGCTTCGTTTATGTATTCGATCAGGGCCTCAAAATCCTCCTTGTCAGCAGGATACGGGCCGAAAATCTCCACGTCGTCGACTGATACGGCTGAAGGCACGGCAACATAAACTTCGGTTGGCTTGTGGTCTTTGACCCCAACCGCAGCCATCATGTCAAGCTTAAGGTTCTTCATAGAGGTTATATCCACAGCCGAAAGCATGGCGTTTTCGCTTGTATGGGTATGAATGCACCGGACACCGGACAACCGGTATTTGCTTCTTCTTCCCTCAACATCGTTAAGGCTGACGGTCCTGAAATCGCCTACGCAAACATCGGTCACACAGCCTTTTCTGTCGATATAGACGACTATTTCCCTGTTTATGGACCCTGTAACCTTGGATAATATGCTGATCAGTTCTTCAGTCCACAGCCTGTCCTGCGGGATATCAAGTTCGTATAGATTTTCAAGAGCTTCAATGACACTTCTTTTTAAACCTTCTGTACTACCGCTTATTTCCATTGCTACCTTCCGTTTTATATGCCGCCGTGCATATTTGCTTCATAATTTCATGGTCAGCCCGGCGGTTCACGAATATTTTAACATGACAGATGCACCTTTGGTGTCAACTCTGAAGCAACGCCCTTTGGTATAATAAGCAGGGCATTATATATTATACAAATTATTGGTCTTTATTGGCAATAATCCGGGCAACTGTCAGGAAGGAACGATCTCTGTGCTGTTTATCGTCCGGTATTAAGGAATTCTTCCCTGGTGATTTCGTAGTCAACGGCAGTTCTCGGATTTCCCAGCTGGTCTGTCCAGCAGTCTTTTCTCTCCCCGATTCTTCTGGCCCCTATCTTTTTCTCATAAACGTGCTGGGCCCTCTTATTTTCGAGCATGGTATCCCAAAAGATCTTTTCTATCGGGCATCGGGAATTTATGGTCTCATCCGTAAAGAGGTATTCAAACAGCATCCTGATGATTTTCGGACCATAACCCTTGTTCTGGTATTCAAAATCACAAATTTTCCATCCGGGATATGCCGTGTTCCCTTTGATGTTGTAGTTCAGTTCGCCTACGGGCTTGCCGTCGATCTCTATGATGCAAAGCAGGCTGAACTCGTCTTTTCTGCTTTTAATGTTTTCAACAGTCTCTTCCAGGGACTCCCCCACCCCATTGGGAAAACCCACGCATTCCATTACTTTGCCGTCATTTCACCACTTGTTCAGCCGGACGGCATCATCAACTGTGGCGCTCCTGATCACTATGTTGTCTTTTTGAAGTCTCATATTATCACCTTTTGGAATAAAAATCCGCTTTGTCTCACTTATGATATGTCTCGTTATTTATGATTTTGAAAGCCCGGTAGATTTGCTCGAGAAGTATGATCCTTGCAAGCTGGTGAGGAAACGTCATTTTGGAAAGGCATAGTTTGTAGTCCGCTGATTTCAGCACCGATATATCGAGCCCGGTGGAACCGCCTATTATAAACGTGATGTCACTTTTGCCCGAGGTCATGAAGTTTTCCATTTCCCGGGCAAATTCCACCGAGTCCATTTCTTTTCCGTCCAGGGCAAGCGCTATTGTCATGGTGTTCTTTCCCAACGCCCTGACTATCCTTTCAGCTTCCTTCTGCCGGACCTTTTCCTCCTGGGCCGGGCTTGCGGCTTCAGGCGCTTTTTCCTCGTCGATTTCCGTGACCTCTATCCTGCAAAAGCGGGAAAGACGCTTCAAATATTCCTTTTGAGCGTCCCTTAAATATGATTCCTTCAGTTTTCCGACACAAACGATCCTGATGTTCATTTCAAGCCCCTGTGCCAATGCACATAACACTGGAAGCCCTGTCCCTCAGGGCTACTTCGAGGTAAACATCCTTTACCGGATTGATCTTTTTATCCATAAGAGCGTTGAAGGCAGTCCTGTACGCCAGCTCGGGCAGGTTGTTTTCCTGGCTCAGATGGCCCAGCAGGAACCGCTTTGTTCCGCACTGGGCAAGATGAGCGACGACCTCTCCGGCTATATCATTGCAAAGATGCCCGTAATCACTCATTATTCTGCGCTTTAGCGGCCAGGGATATCTTCCTGTCCTGAGCATCTCAAGGTCATGGTTGGATTCAAGGAGTATCATGTCGCTTTTTTCAAGGCAGGACAGGAGCCTGTCGTTCATATGCCCGATGTCAGTGGCTATGGTCAGTTTTTTACCAGCAATGAATATATTGTAGCCTACAGGACACACAGCGTCATGGGGAATGGGAAAGGACCTGACGGTAATATCCCCGATCGTTTTTTCTTCGCCGACCTCGATGCAGCGGACATGTTCGCTCTGCAGTTTTCCCAGAAAAGGGCGCATGGCTTCCCATGTCTCAGTATTGGCATATATGGGGATCTTATGGCGCCGTGAAATAATACCCGCTCCGTTGATATGATCGCTGTGTTCATGGGTGATGAAAATACCTGATATATTGTCCAGGGATTCACCGATATCTCTCAAAGCCGCTTCTATGCGCCTGCCGCTTACACCGGCGTCGATAAGGATGGATGTACCGTTGTATGAAACATATATGCAATTGCCGCTCGATCCGCTGAAAAGGCTGCAAATCTTTATCATGTCTTCTGACTCATTCCTGGCCATCGCTTATTCTCTTGATATCCGCTCCGAGTTTCTGGAGCTTTTCTACCATATTCTCATAACCACGATCAATATAGTGGACGTTGCTGATCTCGGTCTCTCCGTCGGCGATAAGCCCGGCTAAGACACATGCCGCTCCGGCCCTGAGATCAGTAGCCTTGATGGGAGCGCCCGTAAGCTTGGAACCGCCCTCGATTACGGCCATCCTTCCTTCAACGCGTATGTTGGCTCCCATTCTCTTAAGTTCTTCAATGTACTGGAAACGGTTCTCAAAAATACTTTCGGTGATGGTGCTGATCCCGTCCGTCCTCAAAAGGAGAACTGCCGCAGGAGGCTGCAGGTCGGTGGGGAACCCCGGGTAAGGAAGCGTCTTTATATTGACCTTTGACAGGCGGTCTTTTACAAAAATCCTGATACTGTCGTCAAATTCCTCGACCTTGACATTCATCTCCATGAGCTTGGCGGTCAGGGATTCCATGTGCTTCGGGATAACGTTTTTAACAAGCACATCACCCTTTGTGGCCGCTGCGGCGATCATATAGGTACCGGCTTCGATCTGGTCGGGGATCAGGCTGTGAACAATGCCGCCCTTAAGGGATTTCACCCCGCGGATACGGATGACATCGGTTCCTGCGCCCTTTATATCGGCTCCCATTGCGTTCAGGAAGTTGGCTATGTCAACGATATGAGGCTCTTTTGCCGCATTTTCGATAGTCGTCAGTCCTTCCGCCCTGACAGCCGCCAGCATGATGTTCACTGTCGCGCCCACGCTTACAACGTCAAGATATATGGGCGCGCCCACAAGCTTGTTGGCTGTCAGCTTGATGCATCCGCGTTCAATCTCCACCTTGGCTCCGAGGGATTCAAATCCTTTTATGTGCTGATCTATGGGACGGACACCAAGATTACACCCTCCCGGAAAGGTCACCAATGCTCTTTTAAACCTTCCCAGAAGGGCTCCCATCAGGTAATACGACCCTCTTAGTTTATTCATGTCGGGTGTTGTGGCAACATAGGAGTTGATGTTCCTGGTATCGATCCTTAAGGTATTGTTATCTATATTTTCGAACCTGACACCGAGCGTTTCCATAATGCCTTTCAATATAGTTATATCGAGGATATTCGGCACATTCTCGATCGTACATACGTCGCTCAACAGAAGTGCCGCCGGCAGAACGCCCAGCGCAGCGTTTTTTGCTCCGCTGACAGTGACTTCGCCCTTTAATCTTTTCTGGCCCCGGATTATTAATTTATCCACCTGTACACCAACCTTCCGGTTTTTTCATTAGATCCTCAAAAAGTTATTATACCATATGTATAATGTTTTCGTATACATAAAGGAAACATAACATATGTTTCCATACCTCACAGACACCTGTCCCTGTTACTCAAAATGAGTAAAAACCTCCGTCCCCTATACTCATTCGAGGCGGGAGCCGGTATAGGCGTTATAATACAGCACGGTCCCGTCGCCAAGGATTACGCGCCATACGGGAATTCCGTAAATGTCCCCTTCGGAAACCTGCTTGTAGCCAAAACCGACATCCGTAATCCGCGTACCTGGGGACAGACCCCCGGTAACAAGCACCTGGTACAAAGACAGGATATCGCTTTTCCCGTTTCCTTTGCTTATATCCCTGGCCGGGGCGGAAACAGTCAGCAGTCCTTCACTGTTAATTTCCGCTGTGATGACGTGGTCGAAAACGATATTCTTTTCAAACTCCAGGTTGAAGCTTGCCCGGATAACGCCGTCTTCATCCCCGGTCTCTCCTGCAATGACATTCTTATACCCGATTTCTGCGAGATATTTCCGGACCCGCTCCCTGAACTTTTCGGGACTGGCATATAAATCCCTGCCGTCAGAAAGCCTGTCGGTTATTTTAAGCTCATCCCAGGTCAGTGTGACGGATTCCTCTCCCCAGTTTACATCGAATGTGTCTCCGTTGAAGGAAACAGGCATATTCTCTCCGAACACGATCCTGCACAGCTTTTGGGGATCAAACTCCTTTGTCGTGAACATTATCTTGGCCGCCTGACCCGAAAGGTCGGGGATCTTGGTGTCTATGCTGATATCCCGGGATGAAAGGTAATCCAGCGCATATTTCCTGTAATTGTCCGTGAACAGGCTGGCCGGGTTCCTGAAAATATTCATTGCCAGCAGGAAAATGTTCAGCAACAGCAAAACTATTATCAAGATTGTTTTTGCCCTGGACCAGTCCATATACTACCCCTTTTTCTCCAAAAACGGGATAAAATAATCTTTTTCACCGGTGCTTATTATCCAGCCCGGCATCAATAATTCGCCGCCGGTATCGTCAATACTGAAAACATATCCCTGCTCAAGGCGGGAAAAGTACCTTGTCTCCCTGTTGATTATCTCAGGGTATGAAACCACGATCTGTTTGTTCAGCAAATCCCCGAAACTTTCACTGTGATACTGTTTCCCGGTACTGCTGAATTTCCTTATTATCCAGCGGCATTCCAGTATTCTTTCCGAATTTGCCTTAATTTCTATCGGGGCGCTTATTCTTCCTTCGCTGTCCGAATAATATGCAAAAGCCCCGTTGATCCTGTACGAAAACTCCAAAAGATAATACCTTTTTTCGGGAACTACCCTGGTCAGCACAATGTCCGCTTCTCCAACCAGCGATCTCCTGTGCTCAATAAAGCTTATGGCATGGTTGAAGGCTGCCGATGCCTCTCCAGCCTGGGCTGTGTCCGCAGGTATATACTTGTACTCCAATACCCCGTCTTTATAAAGCCTGTACAGGTTCTCGGTGTCTGTAAACATTACATTGTCGGAATTCTCAGAATATTGAGCGCTCAGGCTTTCCTTCTGCTGCAGGAGGATACTGTCCTGGATGTTGTAGTTCTCAATATTGTCCTTGCTGAGAACAAC
>DUSJ01000136.1 GCA_012842645.1 Clostridiaceae bacterium
TGCCTGAGATATATCGAAGTCTCCCGGGTATTGCATGGGGATGAAAACGGGATGAGCGCCATAGGCCTCCGCGCAGTAGTCAGCAACCTCTGCTACCTTACCTAAGTAATTCGAATCAAGCCATTTCCTGATGGAGAAACCAATCAGCGGCTTATTGAAAGGTATTTCCTCGGATTCCATGAGCCTGTCCACATCTTCCCTGCATGCGGGCTCCAACAGGACAGCGGGGTCGGAAGTCACGTAAATATGGGGATTCTTAATACCCATAGCTTTTATTTCACTGAACGACCCGGAATCACGCAGACTAATGGCATCCAGGGTGTTCAGGGTTTTTCCTGCCATGCTTCTGTTGAATTTGCGCTTTATGGGTCCAATACCATTGGCAAAAAGCATGGTCTTCGCCCCCAGCCTTTTCGCCATTCTCAGGACGGTGAGATAATACCAGATGGACCTGTTGCTGGTATTGTCCTGTATGAGGCTTCCGCCGCCGGCGAGGAACAGCCTTGTGGTTTTCAGCATGCGGAAAACCTTGACGATATTGAAACGGTTGACCGAATCTACGAGATACACCTTCATGGTCTCTTTAGGGTTCCTGGAAAATACCATGAACGAAAGTTCGGGGTCAATCCTGCGAAGTGCATCAACAGCCGAACGCAGTATGGCTTCATCGCCGCTGTTCTTGTACCCGTAATAGCCAAGTATGGCAATGTCGTATTTCTTGTTGTCTGCCTTGTTCCTGGACTCGTTTTTCAGGATTGTTTCATATATATGCAGCTGGGTTTCATACATTTTCCGCAGAGAGAACTCAGCTTCGGCCTTTTCCCTCAGCGCGGCTCCCATTCTTTCACGCTTTTCCCTGTCAAGGGAAAGCTCCGCAAGATGCCTGCCAAGTGTTTTCCAGTCCTTCGGCTCCACGAGATACCCGTTCACGCCCGTTTCGATAAGATCTCCCAGGCCGCCGACCCGGGTGCCGACAAAGACCTTTGAAAAACGCGCGCCCTCAAGAACGACATAGGGGAACCCCTCGCTGATGGATGTGAGCACATTGATGTCGATGACCTGGAAAAAGTCATAAGGCTTGTCGACAAGTCCCGTAAAGTGGACATACGAAGACAAACCCAGTTTATCGGCAAATTGCTTTAAGTGCGGCATCAGATCTTCGCCGGGGCCGGCTATGATGAAGCGGGCGTCGGGATTTTCCTTCACCACTTCGGCGGCGGCCCTGAGGAAAGTCTCATGGTCCTTGACAGGATGCAGGCGTGCCATGATGCCGATTATAACGCTGTCCTCGGGGAAGCGGATATTGTAACGGGCAAAAAACTCCTTCCTGGTGCAGGCAGGTATCTCGTTGTCAAAGGGGATACCGTTGTTGACCAGGTATAAATGCTGGGGATTGAACCCCCTGTCCCTGAGCAGTTCTCTCAGGCTGCTTGAAACGCTTATGTGATAATTGATACGTCTCAGCGCAATCATATTGATGACGCCGAATGTATACCGCTTAAAAAAACTGTGCAGATAATCGAGGTGGTAATCGCTGTGAACTGTGGTCACCACCGGAATACCGGTGATGCGCTTTATAATCGAGGCCATCATGTTGGCCTTGGCGCCGTGGGAATGGATTATGTCATATTGACCCGACCTGACCAGCTTAAGGGTTTTTCGCAGGTCGGCCAAAATATTGCCTGTCCGGATGACGCGGGCATCAATCCCCATAGCCACAGCGTCATCATGGAACCGGCCTTTCCTGTAACTTACCAGCGTAACTTCTATATTCTTTCCCAATTCCTTTATTAGCTGGAGGACATGGCTCTTGGCGCCGCCCTCGTCGCCTCCGCCTATCAGGTGTATTACCTTCATCCCGGGTCAGATCCTTTCATTCATGCAGCCTGATATTGCGCCATTCGTCACCGATAAGGATACGTTGGTGCGTGAAACCGATGTCTGTTAGCAATTCAAGGGCTTCCTCGAACCAGAAATCTATTTTGTCCGGATGATGGCAGTCCGAGTTTACCATTACCGGGATGCCCATATCCAGGCAGGCCTCAAGTATCCATCTGCTGGGGTACGGCTCGGTCATGTATCCCCTCGCTATGCCGCCGGTATTGACTTCGACGATGGTGTTGGACAGGGAAACAATTTCAAGGGTTTTCATCACTTCTTCCCTGTAATGGTCGTCCTCTTCGCTGAAATAACGGCCGTTTCCGTTGTTTTTCCTTATCACGTCCAGGTGGGCGACGATGTTGGGAGGCATTTTCATGAGCATTTCCCTTACCAGGCCGTAGTAAGCGGTCACAAGGGCGTCCGCATCGTTATCGAACCCGTTTTTCAGCGTATCCTCGAACTCTTCGCGGGTCCCGTCGAGGGGCATGTATGTTCCCGTTTTCTCGTTTTTGATAAAATGGACGGCGCCTATGGTATAATCTATACCGTTCTTTATGCGCCAGTCGTTACAGCCGGGATAATAATCGGCCTCAAGTCCCGCGTATATCTCGATGGTTCCCCTGTATTTATCTTTCAGGGTCTTTATTGTTTTTATATACTCCTCGAAAAGCTCATGCTTAAGGTTCCATTCAGACTCGAACGAAACGGGGGCGTGGGCTGAAAACCCGAACACTCTGAAACCTTTGGATACGGCGGACTGTATATACTCCTCCAGTTCGCCTGTTCCGTCGTCAAAACGGCTGTGGGAGTGAAACGTGCTTTTTATCATATATCTCCTTTTTATTTCTCAATGCTTTCCGTTCTTTGAGAAAACCTTGATCATGTCGCCGATGGTTTTCAGGGATATCAGCTCGACATGACGCTTGATTTTCTTGGTGGTAGTTTTCTCAAATTCGCCTTCGCGTATTTCAAAATGTCTTATCTTCTTGTAGGAAGACAATTTCTTGTTGGCTTTCTGAACTTCCTGCTTGATTAGCTTGTAAAGCTCGTCGGGCACGGGCACCTTGCCGAATTTCTCGACGATTACTTCCATGTTGGGCACTATCTTTGCGCAGACAATGGTGTCGTTTTCATTTTCATTGTCGATGCCGTAAACCAGCGACTCTTTTATGTACTCGCTCTTGTTCAGGTAAAGCTCCACATCCTCGGGGAATATATTTTTCCCGTTTTTCGTGACGATTACGTTTTTCTTGCGCCCCGAGATATAAAGGAAGTTGTTCTTGTCAAGGTAACCGCTGTCCCCGGTGTACAGCCAGCCGTCGCGAATGGCTGCCTGGGTTGCTTCAGGATTTTTATAATATCCCAGCATGACGATGGGTCCTTTGATCTTGATCTCACCTATTCCGTCGGGTCCCGGATTGTCGATGGCGATCTCTATGCCCGGAAGAGGCTGACCGGCGGAGGCATCCCTGTAGAAATCAAGGCGGTTGACTGACACGATGGGTGAACACTCGGTAAGCCCGTAACCCTGCATTATGTTCAGTCCCATTGCCCTGAGGGCCCTGGATACCTTCGGGTTGAGAGGTGCTGCGCCCGAGATGACAAGGCGGAGGTTTCCGCCGAGGTTATCAAGAACTTCCCTGAAAAGGTGCCTTCTGATATCGATACCCATTTTGAAGAGGACATGGGATATGAAAATCCCGAACTTCAGCGCTGCAAGACGTTTCTCCTTCTGGGCTTTCTTGATTATCTTCGAATATACGTTTTCCAGTATTAGGGGAACACTCATGATTATAGAAGGCTTGTATTCCTGGAGGTTGCTTGTTATGTGCCTCAGGCCTTCACAGAAGCAAATGGTTACTCCCATGTAGACCATGGTCAGGAAACCTGCGGTACATTCATATGTATGGTGCAGTGGCAATATTGACAATATCGAGTCGCTGTTGTCAGCGTTAAGCAGCTTGGCGACACCCATTATATCCGATGCTACGCTTTTATGGCTCAGCATTACTCCCTTGCTCTGTTCGGTAGTTCCCGAGGTGAAGATGAGCATGCTCATGGCTTCATTGTCTATGGCTGCATTGACGAATGAATTGTCTCCGTTGCTTATAAGTTCCTTTCCTCTTCCCGTCAGTTCGCTGAACGACAGGACTTCGTCATTTTCACTTTTTGCAAGATCAAAGCATATTATCTTTTTGAGCTTGGGAAGCCCCGGTTTCAGCCGGAGCAGGACATCGAGATATTCCCCCGAGCAGAAGACGGCGTTCGAATCGCTCCTGTCGAGCAAAGACGCGATCTCATTTTCCGGAAGCTCCTTGTCAAGAGGAACTACCACTCCGGTCCCGTTAACGACAGCAAGGTAGGAAACACACCATTCGTACCGGTTTTCGCTTATGATGCTTATCATGCTTCCTTTCAGGCCAATGCTGCACAGGGCCGTGCCCAGGTAGTTTATATCGTTGCTGAACTGCCGGAAACTTACACTCCTGATCGTTCCGCTGCTGCCTTTGACAAGGAAAGCGTCAAGATCGCCGTATATTTCCGTACTTTGCCGTACCATGTCGCGCAGATCGCTAATGTACCTGACTTCATAGAGCTTACTACCCTTACCCATAATCATAAACTCCCATCTTCGGTCCATCGAACAGACATAATCGGTTAACGTTGAGTTTATTATACTTTATGTATTCTCTGATGACAACACAATCAATGGGACACCTCCTGTCCGGCGCGCAGAAAGCGGCGCTCCTGCATTCGGTTTTAAGCGGTAAAATCCCTTATGGTTTTTGTCGAAAAAATGCTTATAAAGGCCTGTTATTTCGTGAAATTGTTGAAACATGGTCTTTTGTATGATATTATTTATTGAGAGCTGTTAATCCACGCTTTTTAGCTGCTGAGCGCTTTTCCGGTTACCAATCATGTCGAAAAGAGGGATATCCTATGAGCAGCGTGATCAAGGTAAATGCAAGTGTCTATTCCCGTATCGGTTACGGCAGGACGAGCAATACCAACTCCTTTTATATGAACGGCAAATTCTCATCCGACAATAATGTCGATAATATCCAGGCATCCATGGAAAACAGGGGCCTGGAATACCTGTTTTCAGTTGCCGACAACATGGTATGCGACCATCCTGAACAGGATATCAGTGTTTCCATCCTCAGGGAACTGGGAAAGTTTCATGAAAGGATCGCAGTAAGCGGCGGAAACATCCAGGGAAAAATCAGGGAACTGGAAAACCGTGTGAATGACGCCTAACGTCTTATTAAAAGCTTCCTTGAAATGAACAGGGTACCTGCGGACGACCCTTCATGGAATATGGGCTTTTCCGGCCTTCTTCTTTCAGACGGGCAGTTTGTCGCTCTGAGCAGCGGCAGCGGCCGTATTTACATGATGCGGGAAGGCATGTTCAGACCGCTTGCATCCGAGACTTCACGGGCGAAGAAGGAAATCGACATCAGGATGAACGAGGACGCGGAGGTTAGTGAACTGGAGCTTCCGGGAGATGAAGAGCGCGGCAGCGTCATAGTCTCAGACATTTATAATATCCAGGAAGGAGATTCCTTTATTCTTCTCAGCGACGGCCTGTACCAGGCGCTGGGCGAGGAAAAGATCGAGGATCTTCTTGCCCTGAGAAGCGACAGCACGTATATTGCCTATCGTCTGGTAGAAGAAGCATTGAAGAGGAAAACAACAGGAGATGTTACAGCATTGGTGGTCCAGGTGGAAAAAGTGACCGCCAGCGCGGGGACAGTGAAAAAATCGGCTCCGCGCGCCCAGTCGAGACAAACCGTCAAGACAAGGGTTGACAAGCTGAACAAGGCTCCTGCCATCACATACAAGTATGACCGGAGAAATGCGGCAAAATACAAAAGTACGGTATTGGTCGTTATGGTCATAATTTCCGTAATGTTGCTGTTCGGTTTGGTTTTCAAGATGATTGATTCCCTCATGAAAACCGGCAGTGAAAACATAGGGAAAAACCCGTCGACAACTACCGCATCCCCGACGTTGTCCCCGACCAGGTCTCCCGGCGAGACAGGTTCTCCTGCAGATGATCCGGACGAGACAGTCACCCCGACCCCGACACCGACGTCCACGCCGACCCCGACACCCGAGGAACAGATCCATGTGGTTCAAAAGGGAGACAGCATGAGCGCGATTACAAGGAAGTATTACGGGGATACGACGCTTCTGAACAAGCTGTGCAAGTATAATAACATATCCGATCCCGACAAGATCATCCAGGGACAGAAAATAAAGATACCGCCCATTGAGGTCCTGAAGAACCTGAATTAAACGAAAACTAATAGAACACTGAATTCTTCATAAAAAGTCCTGCCATTTTCGTGGCAGGACCTTTTTATTCGTCCGTTCTTTCAGTCAGGGCTGAAATGGTTTTGTAAATGACGTTCAGTTCGTGCAGGGTGCAATTGCTGAGGCTGCGTTCTATTTTGCTCTGGAGATCCCTTCCGTCGGTTCTTTCAGGAAAGAACACCGAATCAACCGAAAAGTTAAGGGAACGGGCCAGCCTGTAAAGAATGTCCACAGAAGGTTTCCTCCGTCCCGCTTCAAGCTGTTTGAGATGGACGGAAGTAATGCCCACCATCTCTGCAAGCTGTTCCTGTGTCAGTTTTTTCTCCGTGCGGGCATTTTTTATTGCCGCTCCTAGCCGCTTGGCATCAAGTTCCACTGTCTTCCGCCCTCCTTTATTGTTTATCCTAAATGTTGTCAGTTTACTTGAAAATTAACACAGCGCATACTATAATAGATTCTATTAGCATACCAGAAATGATGATTATTATTTATAAAAAGGAGTGAAAGCATTGCTGAACATTGCATTGTGCGACGATATGCCTTTGCTTCGGGGGATGCTTAAATCACTGATTCACGATTACGAGAACGAGAAAAAAGTCAAGTTCAACATCTTCCAGTTCGACAGCGGTGAGGAGCTTCTGGAGACATTTGATAATAACAGATCGTTTTTTGATGTTTTCTTCCTGGACTACCACATGAAAAAGCTCAACGGACTTCAAACGGCTACACATATCAGGCAATATGACAAAAAATGCGTCATAGTATTTGTTACATCCACGAATAAAAGAAATGAACTTATGACCGTCGAGCCCCTGTGTATAATGCAGAAGATACCGGACAGGCAGGAGATATTCGCAACCCTCGACAAAGCGCTTCTTCTCTGTAAAAGACCTGCTTGAGACAGAATACGGATATCTTTCCGGAGGTCTCAGACTTCCAGAAAGATATCCATTAATTTATGCCCTTCTTTCACCACGACACCGGTCGATTTTGCAAATGCTTCGGTATAGACGGCATCCGGATTTGCCTGGTCCGGTTTCCGGCTGTCATAGAACACAAAGGGGACCGGATCGCCGCAGTGAGTCCTGATGGCAATGGGAGTAGGATGGTCGGGCAGGAGCAATAAACGGTACTCGTCTATGTCCTCAAGCCCCTGCAGCAATGTGCCAAGGACCTCCTTGTCAATCAGCTCAATGGCGCGTATTTTTTCACCGAGTTGTCCCTGGTGACCGCATTCATCCGGAGCCTCGATATGGATATATACAAAGTCCCTGCCGTCGCGGAGCTCCCTTAAA
>DUSJ01000013.1 GCA_012842645.1 Clostridiaceae bacterium
CAAAAGGTATGGGCCGTACCTACCAGAATATTAAACTATTCGGTTCTCTTTCAGTACTGGATAATTTGATGGTTGGTGCTATGCAGAAATACAATAAAGGTGGTGTTGTCCATTTTCTGTTCCATGTGAAGGAAAGCAATCGTATGGAACGGGAGATGAAAGAAAAGGCGCTTTATATTGCCGAAGAATTCGGAATTTACAAAATGAAGGATGAGCTTGCCAGGAATCTGCCGTATGGTCTGCAAAAGGTACTGGAATTGGGTCGTGCTTTAATGGGCAGTCCCAAACTCATCCTGCTGGACGAGCCGGCTGCTGGGCTGAATCCTTCTGAGCGGGCACACTTTGTTGAGATTCTTCAAAAGATTTATGATCAGGGCATTGATATGTTTTTGATTGAACACAACATGGATGTAGTGATGAATATCAGCCATATGATTACTGTACTTAATTTTGGTCAGAAGATAGCCGAAGGTTCTCCTTCTCAAATCCAGTCCGATCCAGAAGTGATCAGGGCTTATCTGGGTGCCAGGTATAAAAACATCGATAAGAAAGGAACAGGAGAATAGAGATGCTGGACGTACAGAATATCTCAACCTATTATGGGAATGCTTGCGCACTACACAATGTATCATTTCGTGTAGAGAAAGAAGAGATTGTCTCAATCATTGGTGCAAACGGCGCGGGTAAATCTACGCTGATGAAGTCCATTATGGGAGTTGTAAAACCCAGCAGCGGATATATCCAATACAAGGGAAAAAACCTTATGCGAATGCCCACTCATGCAATTGTGAAAAATGGGGTTGTCTATGTGCCGGAAGGCAGGGATGTATTTACTGCGCTTTCTGTACAGGACAATCTCAGGATGGGAGCCTTCAGCAAGAAACTATCATCCCGGGAAATTGAGGAACGTTTTGATGAGATGTATGAAATGTTTCCCCGTCTCAAGGAACGGCGAAAGCAACTTGCCGGCACATTATCTGGTGGTGAACAGCAGATGCTTGCAATTGCCCGGGGGTTGATGAGCCGTCCTGAGATCATCATGTTCGATGAACCGTCACTGGGACTGGCACCGGTGATTGTTGATGAGGTGTTTGACCGAATCTTGGCTATTAACAAAAAGATGCATATTTCCATAGTGTTGGTGGAACAGAATGCTTATATGGCTTTGAGCATTTCAAACCGTGCTTATGTACTGGAAAATGGGGTAATGACAATGAGTGGGGAGAGCCAGCAGTTAATAAATGATAATCGTATTCGAAAGGCATATCTGGGTATACGAGAGACATAAAAGCCACAGTGGACTTTGCCCCTGCGTATTTGTTGGGACAGTCGTATCCATATGGTGCTTCCGGATTAGAATGCACAGGGCGCCAAATAAATGAATGGAATATTATTTACTTAATCTGATAAAGCAAATTTTAAAAATCTACAAGGGTCGACTCAGACTGGTCGACCCTGTGTAATACTACCTGGGTAGCTTGTATATAAATTTCTAACGACTAGGTAGCGCCGTATACCTGACTGGTACGCATAGTGAAACGGGAGGGTAGAATGGATCTATAACCGTTCACTATGCTTTGTAAAATATAATAATAGCGCTTATAGCCATAACTGCCATGCCAAGCATCAGTCCGAGTATCGAGAGACGAGGCTTTCCATATTCCCTCGAAGCGGGCAACAGTTCGTCTATCGAAATGTAAACCATGATGCCCGCGACTGCCCCGAAGATAATCCCGAACACGTTATCTGAAATAAAGCGCCCTAAAACAAGAAGAGCCGCTATCGCTCCCAACGGCTCTGAAAGGCCCGAAAGCAGCGACCAGATAAAAGCTTTCGCTTTGCTTCCCGTAGCATAATAAACGGGCATTGATATGGCTATTCCCTCGGGGATATTATGTATGGCTATGGCCAGGGCTACCGAAATGCCAAACAGGGGACTTTTCATTGCCGAAGCGTAAGAGGCGATACCTTCAGGGAAGTTGTGAATGGTGACGGCAAGGGCTGTGAAGATTCCTGTCCTCAGCAACCGGCTCTTTCCCCGGACAAAATTCCCTGCGCCATGCCTGAAGACAGTTCCCGTCTTTTGAACACTGTGCGGACGGTTCGGTTCAGGGATAAACTCGTTGATAAAGGCCATCAATGTTATGCCGAAGAAAAAGGCAAGAACGGTTAATATCCTGCCCGCGGTCGGTCCGTGTACGGCGCAAAGGTTTGACAGCGCTTCCTGGTATAGCTCGGTGAATGAAACATATACCATAATCCCGGCTGAAAAACCAAGCATTACCGATAATACCGCCGGGTTTGTCTTTTTCAGGAACAGGACCGCTAACCCGCCTATGCCGGTTGACAGCCCGGCAAGCATCGACAGGGCGATGGCAAGTAGAACATGGTTTCCTATCATTGCGTGATCCATACCCTCATTGGTGCATGTGTTTCGCCACGTTGATGTTCAGCGGCTGCAGCCGGCATTTGTCATTCTGAGCTTAAATCTTATGCACACCGCCTGATTTTCTTTCACAG
>DUSJ01000137.1 GCA_012842645.1 Clostridiaceae bacterium
ACATGTTCGAAGAAATACACCTGTCATCACTGATACAGAAAGGGGTAAATCACGATCCGCTGCTGACGGATGCCGGGACCGTGTTAAGAATGGCTGTGACAAACGGTGCTGCGGCACTTGGAATGAAGGACATTGGCATAATCGAAAAAGGAGCAAAAGCCGATCTGATCCTGATCGACATGGATAAACCCCATATTATGCCGCTGCATAACGTAATTTCTGCCCTGGCCTACTCCGTCCAGGGCTCCGACGTATGCATGACCATGGTGGACGGCAGGATACTCTATGAAAAAGGCGAATTCAAGACCATAGACAGGGAAAAGGTCAGATATAATATCCAAAAATGCTATGACAGGCTGTTCTGATAAATTACCGCCGCGTTAGCGGTGAATGTGCAGCAGGGACGGTTCTGTTGGCACAACTGTGCAAGCGGATCATATCATCCGGCATATTGGTGTCCGCAGATAGCAGTTTGGTATTGTCAGACGCCGTGCCTGCATGCGATACATTTTCTATAATTCAGGTTTCCTTGGCATGACAACAATCGTATTATAGTTAGTATAGATAACCATTCCCGGCCTTGCTCCGGATGGCTTTTTCACGTTCCTGATCCGGGTATAGTCGACCTCGGCCTTGGGCGAAGAACGGGCCTTGCTGAACCATGCCGCGTATTCTGCCGCCTCAACGATGGTGGAATCGGGAACTTCCCTGCCTTCTGCTTTTATCACCACATGGGAGCCGGCATAGTTTTTTATATGGAGCCAGATATCCTCATGACGGGATGTTTTCAGGGTAAGTTTGTCGTTCTGCTTGTTATTCTGCCCTATATATATCTCAAATCCATCCCTTGATATGACCTTCAATGGAACGGCCTTCACAGGCTGATGTTTTTTGCCCTTCGGCCCGAAGGTCTTCAGGTATCCCTGCTCGAACAACTCCATGCGGATTTCCTGCAGCTGTTCTGTTCCCTCTGCATTTTCAACGGCATATAATATGCTTTCGAGATAGGATATTTCCTTTTTCAGGAGTTCGATCTCTTCCTGCGCGTATAAAAAAGCGGTTCTTGCCTTGCTGTACTTTTTGAAATACTGCTGTGCGTTCAGCTGGGGGCTTTTATCCTTGTCCAGGGGTATCTCGACAGTCTCTCCGGTTTCGCTGTAATAGTTTACAACTGAAACCTTTTCCATCCCCTTTGTTATGGAATATATGTTTGCCGTGATAAGCTCGCCAAAGAGCCTGAACCGGTCAAAATCCCTGTTTTCCTCGTAAGTCTCCAGGTTGATGTCGAGCCTTTTTTCGCATTTTTCAAGGAGTTTGGCCACTGTCTTCTGAAGATCCGAGACCTGGGAGGAGATGAACTCCCTGCTATATTTACGTGTATAATACGCTTCAATTGCCCCGCTGATGGTGTCAAAATGCTCTTTATCCTGATATTGCGTGAGATCAGTGCAATGAAAGTCTATTACCTTTCCGTCACTGTTGTCCCTGACCAGGACAGGAGACAGCCTGCCGCTTTTTATATCAGACATGAAATCCTTAATCGTTTCGGTTAGTTTTGCAAGCTGGACAGGCGACAGTTCACAGGCAGGAACATTATCATCGATACCGGCGCGGAAACACATTTCGCGGCACAATACGGGGGAAAAACCCTGGAGATTATCCAGCAGAAAGGATTCAACTTTCCTGCTGCTCATGTGGGCAAGGCATATAAGCTTTTCATATGTTTCAGCGCTTCCGGGGTCCGATTTGTCCTGGGAAGGCGGCAGGACATAAGGCCTTGCAGGCAGCAATTCCCTTACCCTGTTGATGCCGCTGTCCACGTGCCGCATCGCGTCAATGATCTTATTGTCATTGTTCAGGAGAATGATATTGCTGTGGCGGCCCATGATTTCGACAACAAGCCTTTTTATGCTGCGGTCTCCCAGCTCGTCGGCGACCTCGGTCTCAATGGTTATGATACGCTCATAACCATTGGTGTTGAAGCTTTTTATAATCCCGCCGGACAGGTGCTTCCTGAGAATCATGCAGAAAACCGGCGGAGTGTCGGGACCTTCAAGCTGCCTTTCGGTAAGATGGATCCTTGCCGAGGACGGGTTACAGGAAATAAGCAGCCGAAAATTGTCCCCTGCCGCCCTTATTTGCATGAGCAGGGCATCATGGCCTATCTGCCGGATCTTTCCTATCCTGCCGCCCGAAAGCATATCATTCAGTTCTTTTGCCATGCTGATGGTCAGAATGCCGTCGAAAGGCATTGAAGCACCCCCGAATACGCTTAATAGAATCATTTTAACAGACTTATTATTACAATAAATTTAAAATAATTTTACAAATTATTACCTTAGTGATATAATGTCACCGAGCAAATAAAAAACAATGAAAGATACCTGGAAAGGAGGAACAGATATGCTGCTGAAAAAGAATATTGTGAAAATTAGCGTCCTGGTTATATCGATCCTTCTCTTTTTAGGTATTAATTTATCTCTTATCAGATAATTATTACCCAAAAAGTTGAATATTAATTATTATTCCAGGAATAAAACGATTTACTTGAGGGGTGTTTTATTTGCGTAACAGTAGACCGAAACCAGTCGCTGCTGCCATTAACCGGCTCCCGGCAGTCGTACTTATCCTTGCAGTTGCAGCCTTTATCGCTGCTGACCTTATTCTCGGCTTTGACTTCAACTGGGTGGACTACGCCATAGTAATCGTTTTGGCATTATATGGACTCAAGGGTTACATGAAGGGATTAATCAATACTGTATTCAGCCTTGTTGGCTACATAGCGGGCCTGGTTGCAGCTTATTTATTCTCCCCCAAGTTAGCTCTCGTAATGCAGAGATCAGCGATAGGCCAAAGTGTCAGCAAGAAGCTTGATGAGCTGATACCAGCCCTCTCTCAGATAAAAAACCTTAGTTTGGCTGAGAGCAGGACACTGTTGTCCTATGCCGATAAAATTCCGGAACTGCAGGCGCACTTATCCGAAAATCCCCTTCTCAGGCAAGTGCTTTCGGTAACGAGCGCAGCTGCCGATACAGGGACCATGTATCCGGAAACCGTGGTGACTGTAAATGATCTTATAGTTTACACAATTCTTAACATACTGGCTTTCCTTGTGATATTCCTTGCGGTAAAACTGGTTATCCTGCTTATCGGAAAGCTCCTGACAAAAGTGCTTAACTCAAGCGCCATGATTGGGACGGCAAATCGCATGGGAGGCATGGCCATTGGATTCGTCGAAGGTATCCTGATCTGTTACCTGGTGTTTGTTTTCGTTGTTCCGGCCCTCGGCGCGGTCAATATAGTAAAAATACCCGAGAATTATACCCAGTCGATTGTACTGACATGGTTCAACAAGCTTATTGCCCTGATTATAGGAGCGTAAGGCTTAATATCATTGCAGCAAGGGAATGAACAAATGACAAAGCAGCATAAAGCCGACCTGGCTATACTTGGCATTACGGTGGTGTGGGGTTCATCCTTCATCATAATGAAAAATATAACCGAAGATATTCCGCCATATGCGTATCTTGCATTGAGGTTTCTGGTGGCAGCCATTATCCTGGCTGCTGTTTTTCATAAGCAATTAAAGACAATAGATCTTAAATCAATATGGTGTGGTTCCGTTGTGGGTTTGACGCTTTACGGGGGAATGATGCTGCAGGTAATGGGGCTCAAGACCACAACGGCCTCGAACTCGGCATTTATAACCGGCCTTAATGTTATAATGGTACCGATAATATCGGTTCTGCTGCTGAAGAAAAGACCGTCAATGAAGGCTTTTACCGGCGCCGTGCTTGCAGTTTCAGGCCTGTTCGTGTTAAAAGGCTTTTCGGGAAGTTGGACCATTGGGGATACCCTGACCCTTCTGTGCGCTTTGTGCTTCGCCCTTCAGATCATCTTCATAGATAAGTTTGCCTCAGATGTGAACATTTATCATCTTGCCTTTGTCCAGATAGCTTTCGCCGCTGTTTTATATATCATTACCTGGATGATTGCGGGTATCGCAAATGCGGCAACACCGTTTGAATTAAGCCCGAAGATCATCTTCACGGTACTCTATACCGGCGCCCTTGGTACGGCTTTCGCTTTCGGGGTGCAGACAATCGCGCAGAAATATACCACGCCGACAAGAACAGCGCTGATAATAACCTGTGAGCCGGTCTTCGGCGCGCTGTTCGCGCTTATAGTGCCCGATGTCCATGGCAACACCGAGATCCTGACCATCCGCATGGTCCTCGGATGCCTCATGATTCTCTCCGGCATGATGATAGCTGAAATTGATAAAGAAGTAAAAGACAAATAAACCATGTAAAGCGGCATGCCCGCACAGCCTGACTTCTGATATGCAAATTGTTATAAAAGCGTAAAGGAATAACCGTTCACATATCATTTCCGGATGCCGATATTCTCTTTAGCTACAATTTATCTTATCGAAATGGAGGCGCACAAATGCGTTCAGCCAAAAAAGCCGTTATAGCGGCCATGGTACTGGCAATTGCCCTGTCTTCGGTATATGGCTCAGGCAGTATGCTTTTCGCCGATACTTACGCCCCGGGACAGACCGATGAGAAAGGGCTGTACAGCGGCATTGTCAGGGAAAGCAATCCCTCGCTTGGTTATATAACGTTATATTTCGAGGACGGCTCAGGTTACGATCCGTACAGGTTTGCCGAGCTGGTATCCCTTCGCACCTTTACGTACGGTTACGATATGATCGTTACCAGGGACGGATACCCTGCCGTGATTGATGATATTAAGCCGGGCGACAAGGCGTATCTGAAGCTTGACGAAGAAGGTTATATCTATAAAATAAGCGCCGCGAGCTATTACACTCCCGTTTACGGCACCGTATATGCAAAAAGGGCTTCGGGACTGGTACTGAAAAAAGACGACGGAACTTACGTCAATTACACGGTGCCCGGATCAGTCCCGGTTTATAAAAACAACAAACCTTTCAGTTTTTCCGGCATTCTTCCGGGAGACAGGGTCAGGATCATGGTGCAGACCAACGGCGCCAATATCGATATTGAAGCGATCGATATTGAAAGCATAACCAGGAATGTTTCCGGGATTTTCCGGGGAACAGTGGAATATTTTGATTCACTTCATTATTCACTTGCCATATCCGAAGTCCAGGAATTTGTTATCGGCAGGTGGGAGAACACCTCGACAGCGGGCATCCAGAGATTCGATTACAGTGACGAGTACAGGCCTCTTCTGCCGAAACGTCTCTCAGGCACAGTTTACATTGCCACTAAAAAGGCGTATGACGGAAAGGATAAAATTGTTTTTTCGTCCTTCAGGAATACTTCGGGCTATGAAACGACGCTGAGAGATAACCTTCTGAACATAACGGGCTCCAATGTCCTGGTTCTTGAAAATACGCCGGAAATCGTTAACGTTGACATGAACACAATCGTGGTCAAGGACGGCCGCCTGGTGGACGTAAGCGCGCTGAATACCCTTGATCCGCTGAAAATATCGATGGAAAAGGACCTCTATAAAAACAGGTACACGGCTAACGTACTTGTTTCGGACTCAGCTGTCCAGAGCGGGTTAATAGTGTACAGGGGCAGGATCAAATCCGTAGCGCCGCAGAAAAGCCTGACCGTGGAATCCTTTGCCCAGCTTGGCGGGGTTTCATGGAGCGTTACCAATACCCCGAAAACTTTCGATATAGATCTATTCGCTGGCAGGCTGCTGGAAGACGACGGCATAGGCAACCTGCGCGGCATTGGTTCAGAATACGTGAACCGGAGCGTGTATATAGTCGCGGAAGGCACAAAGATCAGGCTGATCAGCACCGCTCCGTAC
>DUSJ01000138.1 GCA_012842645.1 Clostridiaceae bacterium
GCCCGACAAAGATAAAGACCAGTTCGGACCTGCCAAGGTTCAGGCGCATGTTTACCTTTTCCCTGTCCGTCTCCCTGTCCGCGGGCGGTTCATATTCTATTCCGTTCGGCATAACCTCTATGGGGCCCTCATAACCGTATTCCCTCAGAGTCTTCGCTGTCGACTGGTTTACCGTCCAGACTGCGTCGACGCTGTTATAGAATTTTATTACCTTTGAAACACCGTAACGGGCCAGCTTTTCAAATTTTAACGACCCAAGGAAATCATCGTAGTACTTGGAATGGAATGAGGCAATTATAGGTATGTTCCTTTTCCGTGCTATCTCAAGGGCAATTCTGCCCGAACTGAAAGGCGTGTGGGTATGAACAATATCAAAAGGCACCCTTTTTACGGCTTTCATGAAAAAAGGGTCGAGGTTTGGAATGCCTGTTCTGTATGGATATCTTGTTATTACCCCTACTGAATTGTATCTTAAGACCTTGAATTCAGTATCGTCTGTATATCCCGGAAAAGCGGGAGTTATAACGTAAGCCTTGCCGTATTTTTTATTCAGCCAATATGCATAGTTCTTCACTACATTGCCTACCCCATCCATGATGGGAGGGAACGATTCGCTGAACTGGCCGGCAACAAGGTCCATAAGAAACCTCCATTGTAATCGAAATAAAGTATCTTTGCAAATGTAATTATATTAAAGTTTGTCTCCGGTATCAACCAGAAATACCCAATTCTAATGTTGCTCTAATAGTTTTATAATAATCATTTGATCTTACATAATATGATAATCGTTTTTTCCTTCATATATGAATAAATAAAAAAGCGGGCTGTTTCAAGGCCCGCCGGATGACAAACATGGTCATCACGTCTTCGAGACTATGATCTTATGAACTATGTCAGCGACATCCTCGCATTTGTCAAGGGCACCTTCCAGCTGATCATACATGAGTTTCCATACTATTATTTTCTTGGCGTCGGTTTCAAATTCGAACAGGTTCCTCATGGCTGCCTGGTACGTCTTGTCGCCGGCCTCTTCGATATTGTTAATTTCTATTATCAGGTCATTGATCTTCCTGAAATCCTTTTTGTAATTCCTGAGGTTTCTGAACAGTTCAACCAGTTTTTCGCATGCGCTTTCCACCAGCGACATCAAGGTCTTGGCCGTATCGTTTACCTTTTTGACACACATCATGTAAGTGTGGTTTGCAATGGAATCGATGCTGTCGGTTATATTCTCTATTTCCTTTATTATCTCGACGATGTCCGACCTGTCAATAGGAGTTATAAAGGCATCTTCAATGACCTTCAGGCAGCGGTGGACATGAGTGTCAGCCTCATGTTCGATTGACTTGAGATTCTGCAGTTCATTATAGTCTACACTGCCGTCTCCGAATGCTTTTCTAAGGGCAATGGCCGCCCTGTGTGAAAAAGATGCGGATATTTCGAAGAGTTCAAAACAATCGGCATCTTTGCCTGAAAACAAACCCATAGCGATCTCCTCCCTATCAGAAAATAAAAGCAAACAGTTTTGCCATTACGTAACCTAATACCAGGCATGCCGGAAATGTCAGCGCCCATGCCACGAGCATCTCTTTAACGATGCCCCAGTTGACATTCGATATTCTCCTGGCTGCTGCCGCTCCCATAATGGCGGTACCCTTTGCATTAGTCGTGCTTAAGGGTATTCCCAGGACAGTCGCGCCGAGCATACATGCAGAAGCCCCGATTTCAGCCGAAAAGCCCTGGTATTTTTCTATCTTGACCATATCCATTCCCATGGTTTTTATTATTCTGTAACCTCCGACAGAAGTGCCTATTGCCATCAAAGTCGAACACAGAAGCATTATCCAGAGAGGAATGATAAGGCTCTCGCTTGGCGGGTAAACTCCTCCGGCCACCAGCGCCAGGGCAAACACTCCCATGAATTTCTGGCCGTCCTGCGCGCCATGGCTCAGTGCCATCAGGGAGGCTGATACTATCTGGCCCCATGAGAAGAAAGTATTTGCTTTTTGGCGTTTTACACCCCTGAATAAAAAAGTCACGACCTTGGTCACAAGATAACCTGCAATAAACCCAAGAATCGTGGCAACAACAAGACCAATAAGAACTTTTTTGAACTCGTTCCAGTTGAATGCTTCAAGACCTCTGAAAGAAATGCCCGCTCCCATTAACCCTGCAATAAGAGCATGTGATTCGCTGGTTGGGATGCCGAATCTCCAGGCCGATACCGCCCACATGACTACCGACAGCTGTGCCGCTGCAAGCGTAACCAGCGCATCATGACCTGTTCCTATCTCGACGATTTTCGCCGTCGTGTTGGCGACTGCTGTTCCCATAAGCAGCACTCCTGCGAGATTGAAAACTGTAGCCAGCACGACTGCTGCTTTCGGGCCCAATACACGGGTAGAAACGACCGTGGCAATAGCATTGGGGGCATCCGTCCATCCATTGACAAATACCGAAGCACAAACTAACAGAATTACGACGATCAAAGCAAACATATATTTCCCCTCTCAGAATCAAAGCGGATAGTTGTGCCGTTATTTTGCCCTGTTATTAAGACCCATAACATTATATCAAAGGGTTATCGACAATAAAAGGCAAAAATATCACAAAAATCGGGGTTGGCAAGGCGGATTAATTAACTGAAAACATAAAACGGAACGCGGGAATGAACAAATCACTATGATCTATATTATAAAACCATTGATTATATCCTGAAAATACAAGATAATAAAAAATAAATAAAACCTGAAATTCAAAGCTAAAGGGAGAATTCTCTTGAAAAGCGAAAAGGCTCTGGGTATTGTTCTTACATACATATTAACTCCTGCGCTTACTATCATACTTCTTTCAACAATAACTACCAGCCTGCCTGCCCAGGATAATGCGATCATGGATTTTAACAGTGACTGGGAATATTTCAGCCCGGCTTCGGGGAAATCAGGTATAACCGATCTTCCCGCTTTTATCAGTGTACCGGGAAACACGCCCCTCAGGCTCGTTAATAAGATCCCCGGTCCGGGTTCCGGCAGCCTGTCGCTGTTTTTCGTCACCCGTCAGCAAAAAGTATCGGTTTACCTTGATGACAGGCTTATTTATGATTTTGGTCCATCAACAAGCAATTCAGTCCAGGCACCCGGAAACAGTTTTTACATCGTGCCGTTGGAGGGTTCGGATGAAAACAGCATCCTGACGATTGAACTGACTTCTTCCCATGCTTTTTTCTCCTGTCTCGTGAATGGTTTCAAAATCGGCAGCCGGGATACGCTCATGCTTGACCTGCTGAAAAAAGATATCCTCCCTCTCGTGGTTTCGCTGCTTATCCTTTTCCTCGGCATAATCCTGTTTTTGCTGTATTCGATGATGTGCATGACCCATGTCAATGACTCCGGCACTTTTTATCTTTCACTGTTTTCAATACTCGGAGGGCTCTGGCTTACCTCCGAAAGGATGACCATGCTGCTGTTTTTTAACGATCCAGTTCTTGCCAATAACGTGGGCTATATTTCCATGTACCTGCTTCCTGTTCCCCTGCTGCTGTATATCAGGTCCATCTGCCGCTTAAAGAGGGAACGGATGCTGATCACGCTGGCATGGGTTTTCCTTGGCTTTGCTTCGTTGACAAGCATCCTGCAGGTATTCAACCTGATAAATTACATAACTGCGCTGCCTGTATTTCATTTGCTAACTGTCATATCTTCCGTGCATATTTGCGCGCTGTTCTATAAAGAAACAAGGAACGGGAGAAGACCTTCGCTGATATTCATAAACAGCTGCATTGCCCTGGTGTTCTTTTTCCTGCTGGACCTTGCTTTGTTCTATGTCACTTTCTACCACAAGACGACCCATCTTGGATTTTTCCAGGTCAGCATGCTTTTATTTATCGTTTTCAACATCGGGAACTTGAGCGAGACCCTGTTCCGCATAAAGGAAATGAACCTTGAAAACAGGCTGCTGCTGACCCTTGCGTACACCGACACATTAACACGCCTGAAAAACCGCACTTCCTTCGATGACGCCATGAATTCGCTAAATTCGAGGCTCAGGGAAGAATCGTCCATTCATCTCGTTATACTTGATGTAAATAATCTGAAGTCCATAAATGATACTTTTGGGCATCAATATGGGGATAATATACTGAAAGACAGCGCCATGATCATGAAGCAAACCATAGGCCGGTACGGTGATGTTTACAGGATTGGCGGCGACGAATTTGCATGTATAATAAAGAATAAGGATGAGTCGGTAATAATCGAAAGCCTGTCCAGGATGTTTGAACTTATAGATGAATATAACTCAAAAAGCGAGCATGCTAAAATAAGCATCGCCTATGGAACGGCAGCATATAACGGGGAACTGGACAAAGACATCCACAGTCTTTTTGTCCGGGCCGACAGGGCCATGTACAGCAACAAGGAAACGCAGAAAGTAATCCAGGTCATTGGCTGATCATTCAAGGAGGAAACCTATGGAGACATTTAAAGCGCTATATGAAAGACTAGTGAAGGCATCGCTGAACAAAAGGCTTGAGGAGGAAACTGAACTCATAAGGTCAGAAGGAAGCTATAGCGAGGAGACCCTGGACCGGATTCTTCATCCTGAAAACTATCCAGTGGTAGCCAAATCGGAAACATGCCAAAACTGCCCTGATGAAGATAATCCCGCCTGCGGGGCCGCCTGCCTTTTCTCCGCCATTAAACGCGATGAAGAAGGGAAGGTAGTGATCGACCATAAGGACTGCACAGGATGCGGGCGTTGCGTGGAAGTATGCCGGAATGGCGGACTGATCGAAAGAAAGGACCTGGTCCCGATACTGGAGCTGCTGAATGAAAAAAAGGTTCCTGTATATGCCATGATCGCCCCTGCATTCAACGGACAGTTCACCCTTGACGTGACGGCAGGAAAACTGAGGTCGGCCTTCAAATGCCTTGGTTTTTACGGAATGGTCGAAGTGGCCATGTTCGCAGATATCCTGACTTTGAAGGAGGCCCTTGAATTCGATCAGCGGATCCGCGACGACAGGGACTTCATGCTGACAAGCTGCTGCTGCCCCATCTGGGTGGCCATGATCAAAAAAATATACCATGACCTGGTCCCCCACATGCCTCCTTCGGTCTCTCCCATGGCGGCATGCGGCAGGGCTATAAAGAAGGTTCATCCTGAAGCCGTTAC
>DUSJ01000139.1 GCA_012842645.1 Clostridiaceae bacterium
CATCAGCTTATGGCTTATTGTATCGGCTTCGGCGGGAACTTCCCTCAGTGTAGGAAGAAACATTTTTGAAAGATACATGGCTCCACCTCAGAAACTGTTATGGCGACCAAACAAAAAATCCGTCCCGAAACAGGGACGGATATTACTTTCCGCGGTACCACCCATATTGGCTGACATCTGCAGCAGCTCATGTACTGTGACTGTCAGATCGGTCAGCCCGGCTCATTGGTCTTTAACGGGACCAGCGTAGGCCTCATCGGCCTTAAGTCTCGGGGGTGGGACGAAGCTCGCCTGCATAAAAGCCTCTCACCAATATGGCTTTCTCTCTTGATGCCGCTTCCGCTTCTCATTCCCGTCATCGACAGGTATTCTGTTGTTTATGTTAGTGACATTATACAATGCGCTGTTTCCAAATGTCAACGCCATAGGTATTTTATCTTTCACCGGAATATCGTACAATAGAGATAATCAACAGAAACCGGCTTTTTACGGCACCTGTGGAATGCGGTTAATTATTCCGAGGAGTAAATATGGATAAGTTCGGGCATCTTATATGTCCTGTATGCGGCGATCCACTGATCAATAAAGGACCAAGCCTGGCCTGCCGTCATGGCCATAATTTTGACGTGGCAGGCAAGGGTTATGTCAACCTGCTCCTTGCCCAGGACAAAAGCAGCAGGGAACCCGGAGACAGCAAGGATATGGCCAGAGCAAGGAAAAGGTTCCTTGACAGGGGCTATTACGAACCACTGGCAAAGAGTATATTCGTACTTTCTTCCCAGTGGCTGAACCCCGAGAAAGAAAACATGGTGTTCCTGGATGCCGGCTGCGGCGACGGGTATTATACCGACTCCATAGGAAGAAGTTTTACAAATGAGTCTTATGATATTTCCATTTACGGCATGGATATATCGCGGGAGGCCATTCGCCTTGCTGCGGGCAGGAACAGGGACATCGGGTTTTTTGTGGCTTCCCTGTTCAGGATCCCCTTTGCAAACGAAAGTGCCGATTTCATACTTAACGCGTTTGCCCCGGCCTCGAACGAGGAATTCAGCAGGATACTGAAAAAGAAAGGCATTCTCGTCTCGGTCATACCAGGTAAGGACCATCTTTTCGGACTTAAATCAGTGCTATATGAAAATCCCTACGAGAACGATGAAAAGGGTCCAGATCTCCCGTCATTCAGATGTGCAGACCGGGTACGTATAAGGTACGATATCAGGCTTGGCAGCCGTGAAGACATAGCCGATCTGCTCATGATGACGCCTTATTACTGGAGGACTCCGCGGGAAGGCGTCGAACGGCTCAAAGAGCTGTCCGAGCTGGAAACCCCCGTTGAGTTTATCGTCAGTGTTTACAAATGAAGCAGGGGGACGGTTCCTCTGCTTCATTTTTCTTGTTTCTGGAAAAAGGGTGACATGATAGCATGCTTATTTTTCTTCAAGTTCCGCCAGCCACAGATCGACTGAAGCATCGCTTGGCATTCTCCAGTCGCCCCTCGGTGACAGGGATACTGTCCCGACCTTGGGACCGTCAGGCAGGCATGAACGCTTGAACTGCTGCGAGAAAAACCTCTTCAGGAACACAGTAAGCCATCTCTTGAGCTGTTCGCCGCTATACCGGCCTTTAAACGCATGTTCGGCCAGGAACAGCAGTTTCCCGGGACCCGCTCCCCAGCTTTGCATGTAGAACAGGAAGAAGTCATGAACCTCATAGGGTCCGAGGATATCCTCGGTTTTCTGGGCTATCTGTCCTGTCTCGGAAGGAGGAAGAAGCTCAGGGCTTACGGGCGTATCAAGTATATCGTGAAGGATTTTACGGATATTTTCACCGGCTTCATTGTCGGCATACCATTGGATTATGCAGCGCACGAGGGTCTTCGGTATCCCTGCATTGACCGCGTACATCGACATATGGTCCCCGTTGTAGGTACACCAGCCGAGGGCCAGTTCCGACAGGTCCCCGGTCCCCACTACCAGTCCGCCGATCTTGTTGGCATAATCCATTAGGATCTGGGTCCTTTCCCTTGCCTGGGAATTTTCATACGTCAAATCATGGACATCACTGTCATGGCCGATATCATCGAAATGCTTCAGGCATGCCTCTTTTATGTCGATCACCTTCAGAGTGGCGTCAAACTCCCTGATCAGGTCGATCGCGTTGTCGTAGGTCCTGTCGGTGGTCCCGAACCCGGGCATGGTGATCGCATGAACATTGCCTGCCGGAAGTCCCAGCTGTTTCATGGCCCTTATGGCCACGATGAAGGCAAGGGTCGAATCCAGGCCGCCTGAAATTCCGATAACGGCATTTTTGGATCCCGTGTGGCTCATGCGTTTGACAAGTCCGCAGGTCTGCATGGACAGTATCTCCAGGCAGCGAATGTCCATGTCAGCCTTGTCCGCAGGTATGAACGGGTTCCTGTTTATGGACCTGTGAATGGCTTCGGGCATGGTATCGTCGGGCTGTTCAAAATGCACGACCCTGAACTCCCTGATGCCTGACTTTCTTCTTGATGGACCAGTAATGCGCCTGTTATAGCTGAGCCTGTCCAGGTCCACATCGGCGATCTCAAGTTTATTGTGGAAGTAGAAGCGCTCCGACTCCTTAAGAACATTGCCGTTCTCGGCTATCAGGAGATGACCGCTGAATACCAGGTCCGTCGATGACTCGGAACAGTTTGCCGACGAGTATACGTAAGCCGCAACGCAGCGGGAGGACTGGCTCTTGACAAGATCTCGGCGGAAGTCAGCCTTGCAGACGGCTTCGCTGCTGGCCGACAGGTTGAACAGCAGGACGGCTCCCGCCTGGGCCAGGTAACAGCTTGGAGGAACAAGGCTCCACAGATCCTCGCAGATCTCTATGCCAAACTTGATCTCCTCCCTGCCTTCGGCCATGAATATGAGGTCAGTCCCAACAGGAACAACGCCGTCACCAAGCCGAATCTCCTTATCATCAAGCTGATCGGCCGCCGTGAACCATCTTCCTTCGTAAAACTCGTTGTAATTGGGAAGATATGATTTCGGCACCACGCCGATGATTTTTCCGTTTTGAATTGCAATTGCGCAATTATAGAGTCTTCCGCTGATCAGCAGGGGTAGGCCTACTACAGTGACCATTTTGCTTCCGCCAGTCGCCTGCGCTATCCTGAAAAGGGCTTCTTTTGCTCCTTCTATCAGCGTGTCCTTCATGAACAGGTCGCCGCATGTATAGCCTGTCACACACAGTTCCGGGAATACGACAAACTCCACGTTATTCCTTTTTGCTTCTTCTATCAGCCCGATTATATTCCCGGTATTGAAGTTTACGTCGGCTACCCTTAGTCCGGGGGACGCTGCCGCGACCCTGACAAAGCCGTATTTCATAATATCACCAGCCCAAAACGCTTTTCTATAGCAATAATACCATATAAGGCCTCATCTTTGGCATGAAAATCTTTTTTACTGAGTTATAAAATCATGGAATACCATTGATGTTCCCTCAGGTTTATTAATTATTTGCGGTCTCGTAGCACCATCTGGCCATCTCGGTTATTAGGTCCAGCGGCAAAGGCTTGCTGTATGGAATCTGCCAGGCACCTTTGCTGGTTTTGTACTCTTTCAGCCTGTCTGAAAAATGTTCCATAGCCTTGTCGCCCGGATATATGCCGATATGGTTTTTAAACGCGGCAAAATGTATGATATTTTTCTTTTTCCAGTATGTCGGCATCCGCCACGATATACGTTCCTCCGCATCGGGAAGAGCGGCCCTGAGGGTGTCACGCACCTTGTTCAGCAACGGTTGTACCTCCATTGGCTGAAAAGA
>DUSJ01000014.1 GCA_012842645.1 Clostridiaceae bacterium
CTATCCTGCCATTTTTCACAGCGTCCATACCGCTCCAGTTGGCCCTTGACGAGATTTCGCCTATGGGGTCCTCAATTCCTGTCAGGGGACTTGCGGTCGTAATAATAAAATCGGGATTCCTTGAAATCACCTGTTCCTCGGAAACCTCGGCCCAGCCGTCCACATCGTCGAAGATGTTCCTGGCCCCCACTATATTAAGAAGCTCCTGAATGAAAGTGTTCCTGCCGCAGGTCCAGAGTCCCCATTCAAGGGGCGATACCTCGACGTAAACAGTGGGAGTCGCTTTTCCTTCAACTTCTTTCCTTATGCTCTCAAAGCCGTCTTTCATGCTTTTGACAAGCTCATCGGCTTCCTTTTCCCTGCCGATGGCATCGCCTATCGTTTCGATGGCTTCGTAGGTCTCTGCCAGGCTGTTGGCTTTTATAACAAGCACTTTTATTCCTGCATCCTCAAGCTGTTTGTATTGATCCTCCATGGCTGCCATGTATCCCGCAATGACAAGGTCAGGCTTCATGGAAATAAGGTTTTCCACGTCAAGCTTTTCGCCGGTGGGAAGCTTTGTTTTGCTCGCGGTGTCCCCGGGATAATTGCAGTACTCGCTCACAGCTATCAGCTTGTCCCCGGCGCCAAGCGCATAAATTATCTCCGTGTTGGCAGGGGCCAGGGAAACTATCTTCTCAGGTCCCTTATCGATTCCTTCTTCTTTTTGCTTATTGGCTCCGGGAATGATACCGTTTTGCTGCTCTTCGATCTTTCCTGATGCTTCCGGACCTTTACCGTTTGAAATGTCGGCGGACGATCCGGGCTTCTGCGGCTGTGAACAGCCAGTCACAAGGACAGCGGCAATTACAAGAAACGCTAAAAAGACAATGCTTCTTTTCATTTGAAAGGCTCCTTTCGTTCTCAGATAGATTTCATCCGGTCTTTAAGACCCAAAGGAACACAATCAAACGGTTTCTTCCAATCAAAAGGCCCCACTTTAAAAGCGGGGCCGGTATTGGCATGGCGAATGATCCCATGGCAAATTCTCTTAACCCCAGAAGAAACACATCACTACGGCAGGTCTACCGGCTTTGCTTCATCCTCCATGGCACCTTCCCGCTTCAGGCAGTGGCATACGCCATTTTGTCGGCTTCACGGTTGCTGGGACAGCCCGGGCTTCTCACCCGGTTCCCTATTAAGCATTTTCATGCACCGCAATGAGCTATTTGATTGTAAATTTATTATATAAATAAAAATGTAATATTACAATAGCTTAATGATCCCATCCGCTCAGCCTGTCGTTGAGCCCGGTCTGATATTATGATAGAATCCTTTTATATCGTATCATCATAGTAAACTGTTTTACGAGGTTTCAATGGATACAGTCAAAAAGCGAAGCGATATAGCGCTGATTTTTAAGATTTCCTGGCCTGTCATGCTGGGAACCGTACTTCAAAGCATCCTCAGCACTGTTGATGTTTATTTTATTTCACAGCTGGGGACCGATCAGTCCGCAGCGGCATCACTGGCCAATTCAATCGTCACTGTCATTTTTGTGCTGTCCACACTGGTTTCAGCGGGTACCATTGCCCTTGTTTCAAGGAGCAAGGGGGAAGGTAATATCGCACAGATAAGGGCTATAGGCGGACAATCCCTGTCCCTGTCAGCCCTCATCGGCGGTATTATAAGCATCATCTGTTTTTTCCTGAAAGATGAACTGGTAATCCTTTTCTTTAATCCTGAACCTGCTGTTTTTAAATATGCGAACGAATACCTCTCATTCCTGTTCCCCGCCACCATCCTCGTATTTATCAATTCCGCGCTGAGGACAGTGTTTCAGGCCAACGGGGATACCAGGACGCCATTGTATATATTCGGCATATCCAATATCCTCAATGGGATAGGGGATTATATACTGATTGAGATATTTGACATGGGCATTACGGGGGCTGCATTGGCTACAGTAATATCGATGATTTTCTCATGCGTGGTAATTAATATTCTCCTGGTAAAGAATTTCTATGATAATGACTATAAAGTATTCCTACGTTCCCTCAGGCTTAATTCCAATGACAGTATGCGTATCCTTCGGATAGGAGGATGGGCCTGTATCCAGAATATTATCCGGCCCATGACCGGAACTTTGATGTACAGCCTTGTATACGCTACAGGAGGCCGGGAGGGAGCCTCCGCTTTCGGTATAGGAGGTCAGCTTCTGAATTATACATTCATTATTAATTCGGGTATTTCTACCGGTCTTGCCGTCCTGGTCGGCCAGAGTCTCGGGAAAAAGGATATCGAAGGCTGTGACCGCCTTATCGGGCAGGGAATGAAGATTGCATGGATCAATACTTTCATTTGGATCATCCCCTATATCCTGTTCCCCCATGTGCTGATGTCATTCTTTATCGATGATTCTCTTGTAATTTCTCATGGTGTGAATTATCTTAGAGTCGTATACCTGGGGCTGATAAGCATCCCGTTCACCATAGTGTACGGGGGCGTATTCCAGGGCGCGGGTGACACGTTCCCGCCCATGCTGGCATCCATGATCTCCAATGCGGTATTGAAGCTGCCGGTAGCTTATTTGCTGGCATATGCGGCAGGCCTTGGTGTGATGGGAGCCTGGATCGCCATAGCATTATCAGTGGTGGCGGAGGCAGCTGTCATCTATTTTTATTTCATAAAGGGAAAATGGAAGGAAAAGGTCATATGATAAGAGTTGTACCGGATCAAAGAGTATATGAATTTCTGGATAAGAATGAAATAATCAATCTCAATATTAAGGGGATCATTCACAATAACCCTGACGCAGAGGTTTATGTTGACAATGAAAACGATATAAACGGCGTGCTTGTCAGGAATGGATCCTGGCATGCTCTTTATACAGAGCGGGAAGACGTCCTAAGCCGCTTCCTGGATGAAATAGCGAAAGGTAATGATTACGTAGGATTTTCAGGTGTATGGAGACCCCTTGCCGAGATGATACTCAAGCGATTCAGGGAGGCATGGCGAAATCCCTGTGATATTTATTACCTGCCGCCTGAAAGGTTTGACCCAAGCCTTAAAAAGCACCCGACCTGGCCGTTACGGCTTGAGGACGCGGAGATCGTGGACCGGTTCTATACCTTCAGAAGCGAAGGGAGCCTGGAACAGA
>DUSJ01000140.1 GCA_012842645.1 Clostridiaceae bacterium
AAACCAACATACACATTAAAATGGATTCAGACAAGAGGTGTGCATTTATGAGAAAAACCATATTTATAGCTATGATAATGGCCCTGGTACTGATCTTGTGTTCCTGCGGCGCTGCAAAAAAGGCCGAGGATGCGCTGGCAGAGGACCTTACCCCGATAAGCAGCCTGACCATTGACGAAGAGGAAGCGGCTGTTCTTAACGAAAAAGTGCCGGTCATTCTGTACTTCGGAAACGAAGAAAAAAACAAGCTGGTTAAGGAGATCCGTTATGTGGATATCAAGGAAGCCAAGAAAGGTGCGGAAAACCTGGCTTCGGCCATGGTAAAGGAACTGCTTAAAGGACCGAAAGCAAAAGGACTGACGGCTCTCATCGCCGAGGGCACCAGTTTGAGATCGCCGGTCACAATTAATGAAAGAGTCGCAAATGTCGACTTCACCAAGGAGTTCATTGACAATCATCCCGGCGGTAAAGAGCTTGCCGAACTGACCATCTACTCCATAGTAAACACGCTGACAGAGATAAAGGAGATAGAAAGGGTCAAAATAACCATCAACGGAAAGGAAACCAAAACATTCAAGGACAATGTTTCGTTAAGCAACGATTTCCCGAGAAACGACGCAGTCGTGAACAAGGAGGTAGGCCTTGCAAGACCCGAGGACGGGGGTCTGGAACCGGTGAACGCCGACATCGAGGATAATTCGGCAGATATTTTCGAAGAGGACGAAGACCCGCTTGAATAACGCTTGAATAATGTATGATTGTTAAGTATAATTTTATGGAAAGATTAGGGGAGCTTCGATGCTCCCCTTACAGCCGCTTAGGAGGCGTTGAACGTGAAAAAAATAAAAGTCACAGTGTTGTTCGGGGGCCAGTCGTCGGAACACGAGGTATCGAGGATATCGGCCCAGAGCATCCTTGAAAATATAGACAGGGAACGCTTCGATGTCAGAATGGTCGGAATAACGAAGACCGGCGAATGGCTTGAATATAAGGGAGATATCAGTCTTATAGGAACGGGCGAATGGGAAAAAGCGGCCAGGCAGCAGCTTCTTGATAAAGCCAAGTCTGCCAGGGCCCTTTTGCAGGCGCCAAGCTGCATGGACCTGGTCAGCTTCAAGGATGAGGAAGAACAGAATATCGGCGTTGACGTCGTTTTCCCTGTCCTTCACGGTCCCAACGGGGAAGACGGTTCGGTCCAGGGGCTCCTGCAGCTGGCCGGGGTTCCTTACGTGGGCTGCAATATCCTCGCTTCCGCGGCGGGTATGGACAAGGAGTTTTCTAAGCTGGTATTCGGGAATGCAGGCATTCCCCAGGCCAGGTACATAAAAGTCATGAGAAACGAGATCAGGGGTTCCATGCCGGTCCTGGCAAACAGGGTCACGGAAGAGCTTGGATGGCCTTGTTTCGTAAAACCTGCCAACGCCGGTTCCTCGGTGGGCGTAAGCAAGGTTAAAGAGCCCGGGGATCTCGAGGCTGCCCTGCTGCAGGCGGCAAAATACGACTCCAAGATCCTCATAGAGGAATATATCAGGGGAAGGGAACTGGAATGCGCCGTCCTGGGAAATGACAACCCCATCGCTTCAACAGTGGGCGAAATTGTTCCCTGCAACGAGTTCTACGACTATAAAGCGAAATATATAGACGGCAAATCGGAAACAATAATCCCGGCAGACGTTCCTCCCCATGTTATGGAACAGGTGCAGGACTACGCTGTAAGGGCTTTCAGGGCACTGGGATGTTCCGGCCTGTCGAGGGTCGATTTCTTTTACAGCGAAGA
>DUSJ01000141.1 GCA_012842645.1 Clostridiaceae bacterium
AAATCCTATTTCAGCTCTCCGATCGCTTATGTACTGATAGGTCTGTTTATGCTTCTTGTGGGACTGTACTTCAACAGCTTTCTCGGTTACGGCTCGGATATAATCGGTGAGCTCGTGTCCGTAATGAGCGGACTTCTCCTGTTCATAGTACCCATCATGACAATGAGGTCAATGGCTGAAGACAAAAAGAACGGTACTGAAATATTGCTCCTTACAGCTCCAGTAAAGGTTTCTGAAATCGTTATGGGAAAATTCCTGGCAGCGTACAGCGTATTCCTGGTAATGACAGGCGTATCGCTTATTTTCCCCATCATAACCATTATTGCAGGCAAGCCGGATATTCTTCTTATCTTCAGCTCATATCTCGGGTATATCCTGCTTGGAGCCATATACGTAAGTTTCGGCGTTTTTGCGTCTTCCCTGACAGAAAATCAGATTATAGCGGCTATCATAAGCCTTGTTTCCATATTCCTGATACAGAATGTCGGTTACCTTGCATCATTCTTCAGCGGTTTTCTCAACAAGGCATTCCTGTGGCTGTCGGTTATGGACAGGTACGAGGATTTCAGCAAGGGTATTATCGATTTGACGTCAGTAATCTTTATGGTATGCTATGCAGCGGTGTTCCTGATCCTCACTTACAGGGTCATCGAGCATAAGCGCTGGAGTCAGGGGTGATGTGGACATGAAGAAGATAATGGAAAAGTTCAAGGGAAAAATAAATAAAAAGAGCCTGAAATACGGTTCGTATTCATTAGCGGTAACAGCGGTCATAATCGCTATTATCGTGGTACTTAACGCGCTGCTCGGACTTGACGTGCTGAGGGACAGGCTGCGTTTCGACATAACGAAAAACAAGCGTTTTTCCCTCAGTGATACCACCATACAGATATTGAACGAACTTGACAAAAATATTGAGGTCATCATACTTACGGAAGAAAAATATTTCCGTGATGACAGCATGGGCAGCGAAATCCTTGAGATATTAAAGCAGTATAATCTAAAGAGCGGCGGGAAGGTGACCACCCGTTTTGTGGATGTAGTCAAGGACCCCACATTCATTACCAGGGAGCTTGACCCGAACCAGGTCATGGGTATACAAACGGACAGCATCATAGTTAAATGCGAAAACAGGATCAAGGTGGTATCCCGGAATGACATGATCGAGTATGATTACTACAGCTATTACTATCCTACCACCGCGGGGATGAAAATCGAACAGGTATTTACAAGCGCAATTAGAAATGTTACAGCCGAGATGTCCAAAAAAGTATATTTTGTGCAGGGACACGGCGAAAAAAGCGTTAATTCGTGGTACTCGGAAATGAAGAGCGCTATAGTGGTCAACAACTATGAAATTATAGAGGAGCTGACCCTTCAGGAACCTGTTCCGGATGATGCGGCAATCTTATTCTTCCTTTCCCCGACAGATGACTTGACTGTAAATGAGCTGGAAAACCTGCAGGCGTTCCTGGAAAAGGGCGGAGATGCTGTTTTCCTGTTTGATGTCCAGAAGACGACAAGCAAGATGCCTAATTTCGATTCGGTTTTTGAACGCTACTCGCTGTCACTTAACAATGACATGGTATATGAATTCAATCAGACCAGGTATCTGGGAAGTTTCGAAAATATCATACCCAAAGCGGTGAGCAATGATGTGACCAGGAACCTGGATCCTACCTCGTTAACGATTTACATGACGAGCTGCAGGAGCGTCAATATACTTAAGACCTCCCAGCAATGGATAAAAACTTATCCCCTGTTCATGACCACAGATATGGCAGAGAGCGTGGACAGCGCCACAAAGCAGACAGCAAAGGGTCCCTTCTGTCTTGGAGCGCTCTCCGAGTATACCGCCGGATTGGATGAAAGCAGGATCGCTCTTATAGGTAATTCCTTGTTCGTGCTGGACGAGTGGATGAGTTATACGAACTACAACGGACTGCGCTACATCGTGTCGATTCTCAACTGGATGCAGGATGAAGCCGATGCCGTTTATATACCGTCAAAGAGCCTGACATCCGAACCGATCAATATGAGCGAATCGACCAGGTTTATTGCGTTCATAGTCCTTTCATTCGTACTGCCTCTTGCCATCATAGGTGTCGGCTTATTCGTATGGATAAGGAGGAAGCACCTGTAATGAAGAATTGGATGAAGATCACGATACTTGTGGTTATCCTCGGAATCTTCATCACTGCCTTCATTATCCTGAGCAAAAACACCGGCAATCAGGGCAGTGACGGAACATCTTCCGCCGAGCCGACAGAAACGCCTTCATCGGCCGATGAGGTGGATCTGTTCGATTTCGCGCGGGATGACGTGACAAAAATCATCCTGAGGCGCGCTGACGGCGAAATCATCCTGACAAAGGAGACAAGGGCCGTGGAAAAGCTTGAGACGGATGATGAGGGCAAAAAGAAGAAGGTGACCGAAGAGAAGTCGGTTTGGGTTAATCCCGGGTTTGACGTGGATAATAATAAAGCCGAGGATATGGCCCTTACGGCCAGCAATCTTACAACCAGGAGGCTTATTGACGAACATCCGTCGGACTTAAGCATCTACGGACTTGATAAACCGGATGTGAACGTTTTTATAACATCCGACGGCAAGGAATACGGGATCGAGATAGGCAACGAAACCCCCACGAAGGATGGGTACTACGCCAGGAAGACCGGCAGCTCCGAAGTGTACACAATAAATTTATACCACGGGAATACACTGAAATACAGCAAGTTCGACATCATGAGCAAAAACCTGTACGGAACAGACGCTATTACGGCGGAAGACATAAAGTCCCTGAAACTTACCAGGTCAGGAGAAACTGTTTTCAGCGCCAAAATGGGATCCGAACCGACTGTATGGCATCTGACAGAACCCTTTGAATGGGAGGCGGAGTACAGGGAACTGGCCAACTTCCTGAATTGGCTCAGCGGATTCAAGGTGTCGGAGTTTACCGAGGAAAATGCCCAGGACCTGAATCAATATGGCCTTGACAACCCGAAGTATGTTTTTGAATATACCCTCAACGGTAAGGATTATACGCTGAAGCTGGGCAACCTGAAGGACGATCAATACTACGGCATGATGAACGACAACGGTACCGTGTTCAAAGTGGATTCTTCAAGCCTGAACTTTGTTGATACGCCGTTGATTAATATCATATCGCGATTTGTTTTTCTCCCTTCCATATATGATGTGGAGAAGGTGGTAATCGAAATCGACGGCAGGACCGATGTTATGGATATCAATACCAGCGAGGAAGCAGACGCTGAATCCGACTTCAGGCTGAACGGCAGGAAAATGGAGACCGAGGAGGAAGAAAGCCTTTTCAGGAAGTATTACCAGGGCGTAATCTCGGCACTTGCCGACAAGATCGATCTTGACGCAAATCCCCAGGGGAATTGGTTTGCCCGGTACACATACACTATGAAAAAGGCTGATCCGGATAAGGTCGTTACGGTAGAGCTTATCCCCACCGAGGACGGATATGGGTACTATCTTATGAAAAACAGCCGGTATACCGGGCTGGTAATGAGCAGGAGAAAGCTTGACGACGAATCCCTCGGCATCCGCTATCACTATAAGAACCTGATGGATGCCCTCAATAAAAATTAACTGCAATGCACAGTGTGCGAATGGGGACGGAGGTTATTTACACGAAAATGTGCAAGAAACCCCCGTCCCTTTTTACTCGTTCAAAAAGGGCATGCCTGCATGTGCACCAGTGACGGAGACTTTTGCGTTATATTATGCATTTTTAGCGGCTGTAACAGACATTTGCGGAACTGTCTGCCGTCCTCTTAATGCATAGTCAAAATTAACAATTCTGCCAGCGAAATCGCTTAAAAAATCAGCGATATATAAGGGTTTTTCCCTATATTTATCATATTGTTTTTGTTGATATTGCATAATTCTTGTGATATAATTAACAAGGCAGATTGTTAACCTATTAACATATTGCATATAAATTCCACAAAAAAGATTTCAGGAGGTCAACGCTATGAGTTGCTGTACTGCAGACGTTAAGGCACAGGAACTGGACAAGATCATCGCCAAGTACAAGGACACCCGGGGGGCATTGATACCGGTTCTTCATGAAGCGCAGGAACTTTACGGCTATCTGCCCATGAGTGTTCAGAAGAAAGTAGCCGAAGGCCTTAATGTATCACTGGCAGATGTTTATGGGGTTGTTACGTTTTACACCCAATTCTCGCTCAATCCGAAAGGAAAGTATAAGATCAACGTATGTATGGGAACTGCCTGCTACGTTAAAGGTTCAGGCGCTGTTCTTGAAAAATTGTCGGAAGTCCTGAAAATCAAAAGCGGCGAATGTACAAATGACGGATTGTTCTCGCTGGATGCGTGCCGCTGCCTCGGAGCATGCGGATTGGCGCCCGTCATGATGATAAATGATGAAGTTTACGGACGACTGACTCCCGATGATATCCCCGGAATAATCCAGAAATATTACGAGAGGGAATCGGAAGCAGAACAGGCATGAAGGACATAGCGTTGCATCTGCTGGACATCGTACAGAATTCCATTGCAGCAGGCGCGGACCGGATCGTGATAAGTCTGAAGGTACCGGAAAGATCCGGAAAGCTTCTGGTCGTAATCGATGATAACGGCCGGGGAATGGATCCGGAATTTTTAAAGAAGGTTACAGATCCTTTCACGACCAGCAGAACGACCAGGGAGGTCGGGATGGGGATTCCCCTTATGAAGCAATCGGCCGAAATGGCCGGAGGGGAACTCAGCCTGGTATCGGAGCCATCAAAGGGAACAAGGCTCAATGCAAGCTTTATGATTGACCATATTGACAGGATCCCGCTGGGAGATATCCCCGAGACTGTCCGGCTGCTGATACAAGCTAATCCCAATATTTCGTGGATAATACATTTTTCCTCACCAAACAATGAATTCATACTGGATACGGACGAAGTAAAACGCCAGTTGGACGGTGTTCCGATAGATGACAGGTATGTTCTTGAATGGATACAAAATACAATAAATAATGGGGTACAAGCAGTTTTCGGAGGTGTTTTGGATGAAGTCAGTTGAAGAATTGAAGGCCATTCGTGAAAAAGCTTTAAAGGAAATCTCAATCCGTGAGAATGAAGACAAGACGAGGATAGTCGTTGGCATGGCGACATGCGGTATCGCAGCAGGCGCAAGGCCTGTTATGAATGCGTTCATCGAGGAGCTGGAGAAGCGGAATATCCGCAATGTGACAGTATCGATGACAGGCTGCATCGGGATCTGCCGCCTGGAGCCGGTTGCCGAAGTCATTGAGGCTAACGGGCAGAAAACCACTTATGTGAAACTTGACGCTGAAAAAGCGAGAAGGATAGTCGCTGAACATATCGTCAACCAGAAACCCGTTACCGAGTTCACAATTGGGGCGGCAGAAAGGTAAGGAGGGTATAGATTATGGTTTACAGATCGCATGTATTGATTTGTAATGGTACCGGATGCACGGCTTCCAAGGCTCCCGAGATCATGGCCAGGCTTGAGAAAGAGCTTGCTGCAAAAGGTATTGAGAAAGAAGTAAAAATAGTAAAGACAGGTTGTTTCGGTCTCTGTGAGAAAGGGCCGATCATGGTTATATATCCTGAAGGCGCTACATACTGTCATGTGACGCCTGACGATGTGGAAGAGATAGTCAATGAGCACCTGGTGAAAGGACGTATCGTAAAGCGCCTTCTCCTTGGTGACAAGGACGTCGAGGATGTCGCCAGGTCCCTTGACAATGTTGGGTTCTTCAACCGCCAGGTTCGCGTGGCCCTGCGCAACTGTGGTGTAATCAATCCTGAAAATATCGAGGAATACATTGCAAGAGACGGTTATGCCGCATTAGCCAAGGCAGTAACTGAAATGACTCCTCAGCAGGTCATCGATGAGATCAAGAAGTCCGGCCTGCGCGGACGCGGCGGCGGCGGTTTCCCCACAGGCCTGAAATGGCAGTTCGCCGCAAAGGAAGTCAACGATGTTAAGTATGTATGCTGTAATGCTGACGAAGGCGACCCGGGTGCGTTCATGGACCGTTCCATACTCGAAGGCGATCCCCACAGCGTTCTCGAAGCAATGGCCATTGCAGGATACGCTATTGGCTCCAACCAGGGCTATATATATGTCCGGGCCGAGTACCCCATTGCAGTGCAGCGTCTGAAGATAGCCATCCAGCAGGCAAAGGATTATGGCCTTCTTGGCAATAACATATTTGGCACTGACTTCTCCTTCGATATAGATATCCGCCTTGGCGCCGGCGCTTTCGTGTGCGGCGAGGAGACCGCGCTCATGACATCCATCGAGGGCAAGCGCGGCGAACCGAGGACCCGTCCTCCTTTCCCCGCTGTCAAGGGTCTGTGGGGCAAACCCACCATTCTCAACAACGTTGAAACCTATGCCAATATCCCCGTAATTCTTCTGAAAGGCGCTGACTGGTTCAGCTCTATCGGCACCGAGAAGAGCAAGGGGACCAAGGTCTTTGCTGTCGGCGGCAAGATCAATAACACCGGTCTCGTGGAAATTCCCATGGGAATGACTCTACGCGAGGTTATTTATGATATAGGCGGAGGTATCCCTAAGGGCAAGAAATTCAAGGCAGCCCAGACGGGAGGTCCTTCGGGAGGATGTATCCCGGCTTCCCATATCGATGTTCCCATCGATTATGACAACCTGATCGAACTGGGCTCCATGATGGGCTCCGGCGGATTGATCGTCATGGACGAGGATACCTGTATGGTCGATATCGCCAAGTTTTTCCTCGAGTTCACAGTTGACGAATCCTGCGGCAAGTGTCCTCCGTGCCGTATAGGCACCAAGAGGATGCTCGAGATCCTTGAGCGCATAACAAGCGGCAGGGGCGAAGAGGGAGATATCGAGAAGCTGGAGACCCTGGCCGAAAGCATCAAGCAGGGCGCTCTCTGCGGTCTGGGCCAGACTGCTCCGAACCCTGTCCTCAGCACGCTGAGATACTTCAGGGACGAGTATGAAGCCCACGTGAAAGAGCACAAGTGTCCTGCAGGCGTCTGCAAGGCCCTGCTGAAGTACATGATCATTCCTGAAAAGTGCAAGGGCTGCAGCCTCTGCTCCAGGAAGTGCCCTGTCAACGCTATATCCGGCGAAGTCAAGAAGCCTTACGTTATAGATCAGAGCAAGTGCATCAAGTGCGGTGTATGTATGGAAACATGTAAATTTGCCGCCATCGAGAAGAAATAAGAGGGGAGTGTGGATAAAATGACTGAGTATGTAACCCTTACAATAGACGGTAAAGAAGTCAAAGCACCGGTTGGTTCAACCGTACTTGAGGCTGCAAAGAGTGCCGGGATCAGGATACCCACCCTCTGCTACCTCAAAGATATAAACGAAATAGGCGCATGCCGCATGTGCATAGTGGATGTGGGAGCCAGGAGCTTCCAGGCTGCCTGTATGTATCCCGTATCTGAAGGCCTGAAGGTTATCACCAACAGCCCGAAGATCCGTGAGACCCGCAGGGTAACCCTTGAGCTCATCCTCTCAGCCCATGAGAAGAAATGCCTCAGCTGCGCAAGGAACCTGAAATGCGAACTTCAGAAGCTTGCTGAGGAACTGAATATACACGATAACCGTTTTGAAGGCGAGTTGCAGCACTTCCCGATCGACGATCTGTCTCCGTCAATAGTGCGCGACCCGAACAAGTGCGTCCTGTGCCGCCGCTGCGTAAGCGTATGCAAGAACGTACAGACCGTCTCGGCCATTGAGACCATCGACAGGGGCTATAAGACCATCGTTGCTTCGCCGTTCCATATGCCGCTTAAAGATACTCCGTGCGTAAACTGCGGCCAGTGTATCGTTGCATGCCCGACAGGCGCACTGCGTGAGAAGAAGTCCACCGACAAGGTTTGGGAAGCCCTTGCCAACAAGGATCTCCATGTGGTGGTCCAGACAGCTCCCGCTGTAAGGGCAGCCATTGGAGAAGAATTCGGATACCCCATCGGAACCCCTGTTACCGGAAAGATGGTTGCCGCATTGAAGAGACTTGGATTTGCAAAGGTATTTGATACCGACACGGCAGCCGATCTCACCATCATGGAAGAGGGCACCGAGCTTGTAGACAGGATAAAGAACAACGGTAAACTGCCGCTGATAACTTCGTGCAGCCCCGGATGGATCAAGTTCTGCGAGCATTTCTATCCTGACATGCTGGATAACCTTTCATCCTGCAAGTCGCCCCAGAACATGTTCGGCGCCGTTCTGAAGTCCTACTATGCGGAAAAGGCCGGTATCGATCCTTCGAAGATCTTCGTTGTATCAGTAATGCCGTGTACCGCCAAGAAGTTCGAGGCCGAGAGACCTGAACTGGCTTCAACAGGCTATCCTGACGTGGATGAAGTCATCACGACTCGCGAGCTTGCCGAGATGATCAGGGAATCAGGAATA
>DUSJ01000142.1 GCA_012842645.1 Clostridiaceae bacterium
AATACAACCCGGCAATTAACAAAGGGACACAGGTATTGATCCGGGCTTATGGCCGGCAGCATAGTATGGTCAGTTGATACCAGGGGAGTTGTCCAGAAAAAAACTCCACAACAACTTGACACTGTCGATTTATATACTAATCCTTTACATTGTTTATACAGTATGCTAAAATATTTAGGTCTATGACCGATTGCGCGGTTTTTGGCAACTCCGGCCATGCACTGGGCTTTCGGCAAAAAGATAAGAAAGGAGAAAATAAATATGGCAAGAATGAGCAAGCAGGAAATTATATCTGCTTATGGGCGGCATGAAGGCGACACCGGATCACCCGAAGTCCAGATCGCCCTGCTGACAGACAGGATCAACCATTTGACAGAGCACCTTAAGGTCCACAAGAACGACCACCATTCAAGGCGCGGACTTTTGAAGATGGTTGGCGCAAGAAGAGGATTGCTTAATTATCTCGCCAGGAAGGATATCAACAGGTATCGCGATATCATTGCGAAACTCGATATCAGAAAGTAATGGCCGTGATAATGCGGGGGCGGGTTTCCGCCCTTTTTTATGACTATTGCGGCTGGAATAAACTGGCGTAATAGCACTGAAAAAAGTAACCGTCTGGAACCGGGAATAACCCGTAGTTTCAGTGGGAATATATTATTTATGAGTACGCATTGTAGCCTTGGGCAGCAGAAGATCAGAGAAGAGGTTTCAAGCCTTTTGGAACTTGTTCCCTGACCTTTTGCCTCTGCCTGGCGTACTCGTTCGGAACAGACCTGTCATGGCAGCTTGCAGCGCTCTGATCGTGGAAAAACATAAGAATCCGCGTACAGGTCCACGGGTCGAACAGGTATAATGCGTACTCGAAAAGTTCGCAGAAAAGTCTGCAGAGAGAAAAGGAGAAAGGAAAAATGAAGAAAGTCTTTACTACCGAGGTGGCAGGCCGGCCTCTTTCGGTTGAGGTTGGCCAGATGGCACAGCTTTGCAATGGTTCAGCCCTTGTTCGTTATGGCGACACAGTTGTTTTGTCGACTGCTACAGCATCAAAGGAGCCGAGGGAAGGGATCGATTTCTTCCCCCTGAGCGTCGATTACGAAGAGAAATTGTATTCTGTCGGTAAAATCCCGGGAGGATTCATCAAGCGTGAAGGAAAACCTACCGAAAAAGCGGTCCTGGTGTCGAGGGTCATTGACAGGCAGATGCGCCCAAGGTTCCCCAAGGACCTCAGGAACGACGTGGTTATCGTAAATACCGTCCTGTCCGTAGAGCAGGACAACTCTCCCGAGTTCGCATCGATTATAGGAACATCGGTAGCCCTTTGCATATCTGACATCCCGTTCAACGGCCCCATAGCAGGAGTCATCCTGGGTCTTGTGGACGGGAAAGTCGTCATCAATCCGACTGCCGAGCAGCGCACCGTAAGCGATATGTATGTCACGCTGTCAGCCGACAGGGAAAAAATAGTCATGATCGAAGCCGGAGCGAACCAGGTTCCCGAGGATATCATGCTTGACGCCATTAAGCAGGGGCATGAAGAGATAAGGAAGCTGATAGATTTTATCGACGGCATCGTTAAGGAAGTCGGAAAACCCAAGTTCGAATATGTATCTGCCGAAGTGCCTGAAGAGATATGGAATGCCGTTTATGAAATGGCGAAAGATGACATGAGAGCGGCGCTGACCAATGCCGACAAGGCAACGAGGGAAGCCCAGGTTGAAGAAGTATGCAAGAGCGTTAAGGAGAAACTTGCCGAGACCTTCCCGGAACAGGAAGCCAAGATTGGCGAAGCGCTTTACAAACTCCAGAAAAAGATCGTCAGATCAATGCTGCTTGAAGAACACAAGCGCGTGGATGGCCGTTCCCTTATGGAAATAAGACCGCTGCACGCCGAGGTTTCCCTGCTTCCCAGGACCCACGGCTCAGCCCTGTTCCAGCGCGGTCAGACCCAGGTGCTGACAAACGTTACGCTGGGACCCCTTGGCGAGGGGCAGAAACTTGACGGCGTGGATCTGCTGGAAGAAGAAAAACGCTACATGCATCATTATAATTTCCCGTCATATTCGGTCGGAGAAGCAAAACCCTCAAGGGGACCCGGCCGCAGGGAAATAGGTCATGGCGCACTGGCAGAAAGAGCCCTTGAGCCTGTGATCCCCAGCGAAGAGGAATTCCCCTATGCGATACGCCTTGTTTCGGAAGTACTCATGTCAAACGGCTCCACATCGCAGGGAAGCGTATGCGCAAGCACCCTGGCCCTTATGGATGCGGGTGTACCCATAAAAGCGCCTGTTGCAGGCATTTCCTCCGGCCTTGTTGTTGATGAGGAAAACCCTGACAGGTTCATTGTCTTTATGGACATACAGGGCATAGAGGATTTCTTCGGAGACATGGACTTCAAGGTCGCAGGAACCAAGAAAGGAATCACTGCTATCCAGGTGGACATAAAGGTCGACGGGCTTACCTATGAAATGATACGCCAGGCCTTCGAAATAACAAGGAGGGGACGCATACAGATACTCGACGAATGCATGCTGCCGGTAATATCAAAACCGAGGGAATCCCTGTCTCCATATGCCCCGAAGATATTCCAGACCAGGGTGGATGTGGACAAGATCCGTGACGTTATCGGTCCCGGCGGAAAGATCATCAATAAGATCATTGCCGAAACCGGAGTCAAGATCGATATCGAGGAAGACGGCTCCGTTTACGTGGCTGCGACAGACGAGGCAGCCGGCATGAAGGCTATCAGGATAATCGAAGGGATAACAGGAAATATCCCTATCGGGGAGATCTTTAC